>NZ_JBFUHY010000061.1:0-30195 GCF_056402155.1 Pseudomonas sp. P4_C1 | reverse complement strand
ATTGTGGCCCGACCAATAATTCGCATTTACCCCCCGTCTTTTTCCTGTCCATACAAGCTGTTACTGTACGGTCCACATAGCCCAAGCCGCCTGGATCGGATCTCCTATTTGAAGCGTTCCCTGTTCCTGATCAGCCTGGCCTTGAGCTCCACCGCAAGCGCGACGATCAGCGAAAGCCATGGTTATGCGCAGTTCGGCACGCTCAAGTACCCGGCCCGATTTACCCACTTCGACTGGGTCAACCCGCAAGCGCCCAAGGGCGGTACGTTGCGGGTCATGGCGTTTGGCACCTTCGATACGCTCAACCCCTACACCTTCAAGGGCACCAGCCCGGTCACCACACCGAACTTCCTGCAATACGGCATCAACGAGCTCAACGAGCCACTGATGATCGGCACCGGGCAGTACGCACCCTCGGGTGATGAGCCCGCATCCAGCTATGGCCTGATTGCCCAGTCCGTGGAGTACAACGAGGACCGCAGCTGGGTGGTGTTCAACCTGCGCCCCGAAGCACGCTTCCATGACGGTACGCCGATCACCGCCTACGACGTCGCGTTCTCCTATCGCGTGTTGCTCAAGGAAGGCCATCCGCTGTACCGCACCAGCCTTCAGGAAGTGTCGCGGGTCGACATCCTCAACCCGCAGCGCATCCGTTTCGTGTTCAAGCGCGCTGGCAATCCGCTGCTGATCCTGCGCCTGGGCGAAATGCCGGTGCTGGCGCAGCACTACTGGAAAGGCCGCGACTTCAAGGCCACCACCTTCGAACCGCCGCTGGGCAGCGGGCCGTATCGCATCACTTCTGTCACGCCAGGACGGCAGATCGTCTTCGAACGGGTCAAGGATTACTGGGGCAAGGACCTGCCGGTCAATCGCGGCAAGTACAACTTCGACCGCATGGAAGTCGAGTTCTACCGCGACAGCGACGTGGCGTTCGAGGCGTTCAAGGCCGGTGAGTTCGACATCTATATCGAGCATCAGGCGAAGAACTGGGACACCGGCTACAACTTCCCGGCCATACGCCGCGGCGAGGTGATCAAGGCGCAGATTTCCCACCAGATCCCGACCCAAACCCAGGGCCTGTTCATGAACAGCCGTCGCCCGGCATTCTCGGACGCCAAGGTCCGTGAAGCGCTGGGGCTGATGTTCAACTTTGAATGGACCAACCGCACCCTGTTCAGCGGCGCCTACCATCGCGCCATGAGCTACTACCCCAACAGCGAGTTCTCGGCCAGCGGTTTGCCGGTCGGACATGAATGGCTGTTGCTCAAGCCCTATCGTGAACAGCTGCCAGCCAGGCTCTTTACCGAGCCGTTCAACCTGCCGCAGACCGACGGGCACGGCATCCCCCGGGAGACCTTGCGCAAAGCCCTTGGCCTGCTCGCCGAAGCCGGCTGGAAGCTCAATGGCCAGCGTATGCAAAACGCCACCGGGCAACCCTTGCGGCTGGAGTTGCTGCTGGTCAACCCGAATCTGGAACGCATCCTCCAGCCTTACGTCGAGAACCTGGCCAGCATCGGCATCGATGCGCAGTTGCGCACCGTCGACCGCGCGCAATACAAGCAGCGCCTGGACCAGTTCGATTTCGACATGATTCTGATGACCCTCAACCAGACCCTCAGCCCGGGCCTGGAACAGTGGCAGTACTTTCACTCCAGCCAGGCCGGGGTCAAGGGCAGCAAGAATTACGCAGGCATTGCCAACCCGGTGGTCGACCATCTACTCGAGCAGTTACTGGCCGCCCGGACCCGCGATGAGCAAGTCGCCGCCGGCAAGGCCCTTGACCGCGTGCTGTTGTGGCAGCACTACATCGTTCCCAACTGGTACCTCAATTATCACCGCCTGGCGTACCGCAACCGGCTCGCCTTCGTCACCACGCCGCCCTATACCCTGGGCCTTAACGCGTGGTGGCTGAAATCTTCGGAGAAAGATCAATGAAACCGATCCGCACCCTGCTCCTGCAGGCCAGCGGCCTGTTGTTCGCCGGGCTGGCCTGCGCCGCCCCGCAACATGCCGTGACCTTGTACAACGAGCCGCCAAAATACCCGGCCGACTTCAAACACTTCGATTACGTCAATCCCGACGCGCCCAAGGGCGGGATTTTCCGTCAGGCCGGTTTCGGCGGTTTCGACAGCCTCAACCCGTTCATCAGCAAAGGCGTGCCGGCGGACGATATCGGCATGATCTACGACACCCTGGCCAAGCAAGGGCTGGACGAACCGTTCACCGAGTACGGCCTGATCGCCCGCCTGATCGAGAAAGCCCCGGACAACGGTTGGGTGCGCTTCTACCTGCGTCCGGAAGCACGCTTCCATGACGGCCATCCGGTACGCGCCGAGGACGTGGTGTTCAGCTTCCAGATGCTGACCAAGGACGGCGCGCCGATGTACCGCGGCTACTACAACGACGTGGCCGAAGTGGTCGCCGAAGACCCGCTGACCGTGCTGTTCAAGTTCAAGCACACCAACAATCGCGAACTGCCGCTGATCCTCGGCCAGTTGCCGGTGCTGCCCAAGCATTGGTGGGCCGACCGCGATTTCAACAAGGGCAACCTGGAAATCCCGCTGGGCAGCGGTCCGTACAAGGTCAGCGAAGTGAAGGCCGGACGCTCGGTGCGTTACGAGCGGGTCAAGGACTACTGGGGCAAGGATCTGCCGGTCAATCGCGGTTTCTACAACTTCGACGTGATGACCACTGATTACTACCGCGACAACACCGTGGCCCTGGAAGCGCTCAAGGCCGGGCAGTTCGACTACTGGCTGGAAATGACCGCGAAAAACTGGGCCAACGCCTACAACACTCCGGCGGTCACCGAAGGTCGACTGGTCAAGGAGCAGATTCCCAACGGCAATCCGACCGGCATGCAAGGTTTCGTCTTCAACCTGCGCCGCCCGGTGTTCCAGGATGTGCGCGTGCGCCAGGCCTTGTCGCTGTTGCTGGACTTCGAATGGACCAACAAGCAACTGTTCAACGGTGCCTATGTGCGTACCCGCAGTTACTTCGAGAACTCGGAAATGGCCGCTACCGGCCTGCCTGATGCCGAACAGGTGGCGATCCTCGAGCCTTTGCGCAGCAAACTGCCGCCGCAAGTGTTCAGCGAAGCGTTCCAGAACCCGACCACCGACGGCAGCGGCATGATCCGCGCCCAGCAACGGCAAGCCTATCAACTGCTGCAGGAGGCCGGCTGGCGCATCGTCGATGACAAAATGGTCGATGCCACCGGCAAACCGGTGGTCATCGAATTCCTGTTGGCCCAGACCGAATTCGAACGGGTGCTGTTGCCATTCAAGCGCAACCTGAGCGACCTGGGCATTGATCTGGTGATCCGCCGGGTCGACGTCTCGCAATACATCAACCGCGTGCGCTCCCGGGACTTCGACATGATCGTCGGCAGCTTCCCGCAGTCCAATTCGCCGGGTAACGAACAACGGGAATTCTGGATGTCGGACGCCGCCGACAAGCCCGGCAGTCGCAATTCCATGGGCCTGAAAGATCCGGTGGTCGACCAACTGGTCGAGCAACTGATCAACGCCGATTCGCGCAACAGCCTGGTGGCCCACGCTCGCGCGCTGGACCGCGTTCTGCAATGGGGCTATTACGTAATACCCAACTGGCACATCAAGACCTGGCGCGTGGCGTACTGGAACCACATCGGCCATCCAAAGGTCTCGCCTAAATACGACATCGGCACGGCCACCTGGTGGGTCAAGCCTGACATCAAGCCGGCGCTGGAAGTCGAAACCACACTGCAGGCCGCTCCTGCAGGCACGGAGTAATCAGATGCTGGCGTATATTTTTCGGCGACTGCTGCTGATCATTCCGACCCTGTTCGGCATCTTGCTGATCAACTTCGTGATCATCCAGGCCGCCCCGGGCGGGCCGGTGGAGCAGATGATCGCCAAGCTCGAAGGCTTCGAAGGCGCCACCAGCCGCATCGCCGGCGGCGGTGCCGAAGTCTCGGTGGCAGGCTCGGCCTATCGCGGTGCCCAAGGCCTGGATCCGGCGCTGATCAAGGAAATCGAGCACATGTACGGCTTCGACAAATCGGCGCCGGAACGCTTGTGGATCATGGTCAAGAACTATGCGTCCCTGGATTTCGGCGACAGCTTCTTCCGCGACGCCAAGGTCATCGACCTGATCAAGGAAAAGATGCCGGTCTCGATCTCCCTCGGGCTGTGGAGCACGCTGATCATGTACCTGGTGTCGATCCCGTTGGGGATCGCCAAGGCCAAGCGGCACGGCAGCCACTTCGACGTCTGGACCAGTTCGGCGATCATCGTCGGCTACGCGATCCCGGCATTCCTGTTCGCCATCCTGTTGATCGTGGTGTTCGCCGGTGGCAGTTACCTGGACTGGTTCCCGTTGCGCGGGTTGACTTCGRACAACTTCGACGAGTTGAGTATGGGCGGCAAGATCCTCGACTACTTCTGGCACCTGGCGCTGCCGGTGACCGCGCTGGTGATCGGCAACTTCGCAACCATGACCCTGCTCACCAAGAACAGTTTCCTCGACGAGATCAACAAGCAGTACGTGATCACCGCCAGGGCCAAGGGCCTGACCAACCACCGCGTGCTTTACGGCCACGTGTTCCGCAACGCCATGCTGCTGGTGATCGCCGGTTTCCCCTCGGCCCTCATCGGCATCTTCTTCACCGGTTCGTTGCTGGTGGAGGTGATCTTCTCCCTCGACGGCCTCGGCCTGATGAGTTTCGAAGCGGCGATCAACCGCGATTACCCGGTGGTGTTCGGCACGCTGTTCATCTTCACTTTGCTGGGGCTGGTGGTGAAACTGATCGGCGACCTGACCTACACCTTTGTCGATCCGCGCATCGACTTCGAAAGCCGGGAGCATTGAGATGAACCTGTCCCCTCTCAATCGCCGACGCTTCGAACTGTTCAAGGCCAACAGGCGTGGCTGGTGGTCGCTGTGGCTGTTCCTGATCCTGTTTGGCGCAAGCCTGGGCGCCGAGCTGATCGCCAACGACAAGCCGCTGGCGGTGCATTACGACAACAACTGGTACTTCCCGGCGCTCAAGCGTTACCCGGAAACCACCTTCGGCGGCGAATTTCCGCTGGAGGCAAACTACAAGAGCCCGTACATCCGCGAACTGCTCAAGGCCAAGGACGCCTGGGTGCTGTGGGCGCCGATTCCCTACAGTTACCAGAGCATCAACTACGACCTGAAAGTCCCGGCCCCGGCCCCGCCCTCGACGGACAACCTGCTGGGCACCGACGATCAGGGCCGCGATGTGCTGGCCCGGGTGATCTACGGGTTCCGCATTTCGGTGCTGTTCGCCCTGACCCTGACCGTGCTCAGCTCGATCATCGGCGTGATCGCCGGGGCCTTGCAGGGTTTCTACGGTGGCTGGGTGGATCTGGCCGGGCAGCGCTTCCTGGAGATCTGGTCCGGGCTGCCAGTGTTGTACCTGCTGATCATCCTCGCCAGTTTCGTGCAACCCAATTTCTGGTGGCTACTGGGGATCATGCTGCTGTTCTCGTGGATGAGCCTGGTGGACGTGGTACGCGCCGAATTCCTGCGCGGGCGTAACCTGGAATACGTACGCGCCGCCCGCGCCCTGGGCATGCAGAACGGTGCGATCATGTTCCGCCACATTTTGCCCAACGCGATGGTCTCGACCATGACCTTCATGCCGTTCATCCTCACCGGCGCCATCGGCACATTGACCGCCCTGGACTTCCTCGGTTTCGGCCTGCCGGCGGGCAGCCCGTCCCTGGGTGAACTGGTAGCGCAGGGCAAATCCAACCTGCAGGCGCCCTGGCTGGGCATCAGCGCCTTTGCGGTGCTGGCCTTGATGTTGAGTTTGCTGGTGTTCATCGGCGAGTCAGCTCGCGATGCCTTCGACCCGAGGAAGTGAAATGAATCAGAACAATCTGATCGAAGTGCGCGACCTGGCCGTCGACTTTGTCGTCGGCAATCGCTGCCAGCGGGCGGTCGAAGGCGTCAGCTTCGACATCAAGCGCGGTGAAACCCTGGCTTTGGTCGGCGAGAGCGGCTCCGGCAAATCGGTAACCGCACACTCGATCCTGCGCCTGCTGCCCTACCCGCTCGCCCGGCATCCGTCCGGCACCATCGTATATTCCGGGCAGAATCTGCTGGACCTGAAAGAAAAAACCATCCGCCACATTCGCGGCAACCGCATTGCAATGATCTTCCAGGAGCCGATGACCTCGCTCAATCCGCTGCACTCGATCGAAAAGCAGATCAACGAGGTGCTGGGCATCCACAAAGGCCTGACCGGCAAAGTCGCGACCAAACGCACGCTGGAGCTGCTGGAGATGGTCGGCATTCCCGAGCCGCACAAGCGCCTCAAGGCCCTGCCCCACGAGCTGTCCGGCGGCCAGCGTCAGCGGGTGATGATCGCCATGGCCCTGGCCAACGAGCCGGAACTGCTGATCGCCGATGAGCCGACCACCGCGCTGGACGTGACCGTCCAGCTGAAAATCCTCGAATTGCTCAAGGAACTGCAGGCCCGATTGGGCATGGCGCTGCTGCTGATCAGCCACGATTTGAACCTTGTGCGAAGAATTGCGCACCGCGTATGTGTCATGCAGCAAGGTTGTATCGTCGAACAGGCATCGTGCGAAGAGCTGTTCCGCGCGCCGCAGCATCCGTACACTCGGGAACTGCTGGCAGCGGAGCCCGGCGGCAAGCCTGCAAGCAACGTGATCGGCCCGCCCTTGCTGGCGGTCGAGGACCTGAAAGTCTGGTTCCCGATCAAGAAAGGCTTGCTCAAGCGCACGGTCGATTATGTGAAGGCGGTCGACGGCATCAATTTCAGCCTGCCCCAGGGCCAGACCTTGGGGATTGTGGGTGAAAGCGGTTCCGGAAAATCGACCCTGGGTCTGGCGATTTTGCGGCTGATCGCCAGCAAAGGCGCCATTCGCTTTGAAGGCCAGCCGCTGGACTGCCTGACGCAGCAACAGGTCCGGCCGCTGCGGCGGGAGATGCAAGTGGTGTTTCAGGACCCGTACGGCAGCCTGAGCCCACGGATGTGCGTGAATGACATCGTTGGCGAAGGCCTGCGGATCCACAAGATGGGCACCGCGGCGGAACAGGAACAAGCGATCATTGCAGTACTCAAGGAGGTAGGCCTGGATCCGGAAACCCGGCACCGCTACCCCCACGAATTTTCCGGCGGGCAACGGCAGAGAATCGCCATTGCCCGGGCATTGGTGTTAAAACCGGCGTTGATTCTGCTGGACGAGCCGACTTCGGCCCTCGACCGCACGGTACAACGCCAGGTAGTGGAGCTTTTACGTTCACTGCAAACCAAGTACAACCTGACGTATCTGTTTATCAGCCATGACCTGGCTGTGGTGAAAGCGCTGAGCCACCAGTTGATGGTGGTCAAGCATGGCCAAGTGGTCGAACAGGGAGACGCGCAAAGCATTTTTGCCGCCCCCCGAC
Source organism: Pseudomonas sp. P4_C1 (assembly GCF_056402155.1). NCBI lineage: Bacteria > Pseudomonadati > Pseudomonadota > Gammaproteobacteria > Pseudomonadales > Pseudomonadaceae > Pseudomonas > Pseudomonas sp. P4_C1. The sequence goes on along the minus strand of NZ_JBFUHY010000061.1, from coordinate 22,770 downwards.
ATCCGTATACACAGCAGTTGCTGGAAGCCGCTTTTCTGGCTCCGGCCACTGCGCAATAACCTGAAAAGAGGAGCAACACATGGGTTTTCTCGCCGGTAAGCGCGTCCTGATCGTCGGTGTCGCCAGCAAGCTGTCCATCGCATCCGGCATCGCTGCCGCCATGCATCGCGAGGGCGCTGAGCTTGCCTTCACTTATCAGAACGACAAACTCAAGGGTCGTGTCGAAGAGTTCGCACAAGGCTGGGGTTCGAGCCCTGAGCTGTGCTTCCCGTGCGACGTGGCCAGCGATGAAGAAATCGCCAAGGTCTTCGAAGCACTGAGCAAGAAGTGGGACGGCCTGGACTGCATCGTGCACTCCGTCGGCTTCGCCCCGGGCGACCAACTGGACGGCGACTTCACCGAAGCCACCACCCGTGAAGGTTTCCGCATCGCTCACGACATCAGCGCCTACAGCTTCGTGGCCCTGGCCAAGGCTGGCCGCGAAATGATGAAAGGCCGCAACGGCAGCCTGCTGACCCTGTCGTACCTGGGCGCCGAGCGCACCATGCCGAACTACAACGTAATGGGCATGGCCAAGGCTTCCCTGGAAGCTGGCGTACGTTACCTGGCCGGCTCCCTGGGCCCGGACGGTACTCGCGTCAACTGCGTATCGGCTGGCCCGATCCGCACCCTCGCCGCTTCCGGCATCAAGAACTTCCGCAAGATGCTGGCCGCCAACGAAGCGCAAACCCCGCTGCGCCGCAACGTCACCATCGAAGAAGTCGGCAACGCCGGCGCCTTCCTGTGCTCGGACCTGGCGTCCGGCATCAGCGGTGAAATCATGTACGTGGACGGTGGCTTCAACACCACGGCCATGGGCAGCCTCGAAGAGTAATCTTCGGCCAGCCAAAAAAACCCGCCTCCGCTGGCGGGTTTTTTATGCCTGCGATTTCTTGAAGTCAGCGCAAGACCCTGTGGGAGCGAGCTTGCTCGCGATAGCGATCTATCAGCCAGAAGAGATGGTGAATGTGATTGCCTCATCGTCGGAACGCCGCCCGGAGCAAGCTCGCTCCCACAGGGTCAGTGTTGAGTCAGACAGTTGGCAAATAACCGCTGAATCGGTTGATTACGTTGGCTGTAGCGCTGCAACAGGACGATCTCTCGATAGAAGGTCAGCTCGCCCAAGCGGATCACCCTGACCTTCGCCCCATGCTCCAGCCAAAGTCCCGCCTCCGGCAGCAGCGAAACCCCCAACCCACATTCGACCATTTTCACGATGGCCTCCAGTTCATCCAGCTCCAGCGCCACCTGCACCTCAATCTTCTGTTCGCGCAGAAACCGCGTCACCAGCCGCCCGCCAAACGAATTGCGGTCGTAGCGCACATGCGGGTGTTCGGCGAGCAGTTGCAACGGATCATCGCCGTCCAGGTCCGCCGGTACGATCAGCACGAACGGCTCCCGGCGAATCACCTGCGCGGACAATTCCTTGGGCAACTCAAACGGCGGCTTGATCAGGATCGCCAGGTCCACTTCTCCCGTGTCCACCTGGCTCAACAGATTCAGCGACACACCGGGCACCAGCTTGGGCTCCAGCAAGGGAGCCTGTTGGCGCAAGCGCAACAGCGCCTGGGGTAGCAGCCCGGTCTGGGCGGTGGCCACCGCGCCGATTTTCAGTTCGCCTCGGTACTCGCTGACATCGTCACTGACGGCCATGCGGCTGAAGGTTTCGAGCATTTCCCTGGCCATCGGCAACGCACGCTGCCCCGCCGCATTGAGCAGTGCCTGGCGACCGGTGCGGTCGAACAGACGGATGCCCAAGGCGCGTTCCAGGTTACGAATCTGCGCGCTGACCGCCGATTGTGTCAGGCCGATGTGCATACCCGCGGCGGCGAACGTGCCGTAACGCGCCACCGCGATAAAGGTTTTCAGTTCTCGCAGCATGGCGACCTCGATTGATCGAAATAATTTGAGCTCGATGCAAAAATTATCGTCTTTCAATCAAAAAACACAGGACTAAACTCAACACGTCCACACCCACCAACGAGGTTAGCCTGATGCAAATGTCCCCTTTTCATCTTGCCATCCCAGTCTACGACTTGCCGGCCGCCCGACATTTCTATGGTTCAGTGTTTGGTCTGGAAGAAGGTCGTTCCAGCGATCACTGGGTGGATTTCAATTTCTTCGGTCATCAACTGGTGATTCACCTGGCACCGAAAAACCCTGCGCAAGAAGCCGCGCACACCAATTCTGTGGATGGTCACGATGTGCCGGTGCCGCATTTTGGTGTGGTGCTCGGGATGGCCGAGTGGGAGGCGCTGGCCGAGCGGTTGAAGTCGCTGGGGACTCGCTTCGTGATCGAACCAGGGATTCGTTTTCAGGGGTCGGTAGGTGAACAGGCGACGATGTTTCTGTTTGATCCTTGCGGTAATGCGCTGGAGTTCAAGGCGTTCAAGGACATTGGGCAGTTGTTTGCCAAATAGGTGTTGTCTGTGAGGACGCCATCGCGAGCAGGCTCGCTCCCACAGTGGATTTGTGGCGTTCACAAAACCTGTGGGAGCGAGCCTGCTCGCGATGAGGCCCGCCAATACAACACAGCCCTAACGGCTCATCACACGCTCGGCCTCCTCCAGCAGGTCCTCGATTGAGTCATGAACAGTGGGGTCATATTCGACCTGGGTAACACTGAACCGAATGTCATAACTGCGATGCGCCGTGGCGTTGCGCTCATCGAGAATCTCATTGAGCCGGGCCTTGATCGCCTCAATCTCCACGACGCTGGAACCGGTCAGCAACGCCACGAACCGGTCGCCTTCGAGCCGGCCGACCACATCGCTTTCACGAAAACCGATACGCAGGACATCGGCAAACGTTTTCAGCGCATCGTCACCTTTGGCCCGGCCATACAGATAGCTCATGCGCTTGAATTCATCGAGGGTGAAGTACAGCAGCGTCGCCGGCGTCCCCAGCTCCCGGCAGGCGTCCAGCCCGAGCCGGGCCAGCGCGGTGAAGCCATGGCGATTGGATAACAGCGTCAGCTCGTCCATGCTCGCCATTTGCACGCCCGCCAGCTCTTGCTCTGCCTGGCGCACCAGATCCCGCAGCCGTTCACGTTCTTGCTGTGGCGTGAGCAACGGGTTTGCGGATCGGCCCGATTTGCCCGCTTTGCCTGAGATCAACATCGTTCACTCCTTGGCGGGTATGCACATTAGAGTCGCCCCTACCCGCATTGACTCCCTGTTAGCGTGCCGCTGGTCAGCTACCCGCCACCGGACACGGCCCTCCTGCATCGGCCCAGCGCTTGAACCGGGTGACGAAGATATCGTGCGGTACCGGCACCGGCGCGCGATTGCCGCCCGGATTCCAGCCCCACAGCACCAGCTTGTCGGCGCTGACGTGTTTGATCAGCGCGGCAAAATCCCGGTCGCCGTTACTGGAGCGATCCTTGATCATCGCGCACAGCCGGTCGGCCGGCAGGCCGATCCAGGCCATCCGCTGTGCTGCCGGTGGCAGGCTCCAGTGTGGCGCTCCGGGTGGCGCGTGCGGACCGTAGCTGGCCGGCGGGTTGCTTTGGGCATGGCACGTTGCACAGGGCAACCCGGCCGCRCCCTTGCCGTCCATGCCGCGCACGACATTCATCGCGTGGGGCACGCCGGCATCGAATTGCAGCGGCGAATCCCCGGGAATGTGGCAGTTCTGACAACGCGGGCTCTGGAAGACTTTCTGCACGGTGTCGAACGCCTGCAAGGCCTCGCGGTCTTCGGCGAACACGTGCGATGCGTAGGCGATGAGACAGATCAGGATCACCGTCCCAAGCACCCAATGATGTCGTTTCATCTCACACCCCCGACAGCTGCAACGGCAGCTCCCGCAGGCGCTGCCCGGTCAGGGCAAACACCGCGTTGGCCACCGCCGGCGCCGTGGGTGGCACACCGGCTTCGCCGATACCGCCGGGTTTGTCGCTGCTGGGCACGATATGCACTTCGACCACCGGCATTTCGTTGAGCCGCAGCACCTGATAGTCGTGATAGTTTGATTGCACCACCTGCCCGTCCTTGAGCGTCAGTTTGCTGTGCAAGGCGAAGCTGAGGCCGAAGGTAATGCACGACTCCATCTGCGCGGCGATGCTCTGCGGGTTGACCGCAATGCCGCAGTCCACCGCACACACCACCCGGTGCACACGGATGGCGAGGTTGTCCTGGGACACCTCGGCCACCTGCGCCACATAGCTGCCGAACGACTCATGCACCGCTACACCTAGCGCATGACCGTCCGGCAGCGGCGCCTTCCAGTTGGCTTTCTCCACTGCGAGGTTCAGCACACCGAGGTGGCGCGGATGGTCCTTGAGCAAGGTGCGTCGATATTCCACCGGATCCTTGCCGGCCGCCGTGGCCAGTTCATCGATCAGCGATTCCATGACAAACGCAGTGTGGGTGTGCCCCACCGAACGCAACCACAACACGCTGATCCCGGTTTTCGGTGAGTGCAGTTCGATCTGGTGATTGGCCAGTCCTTCGAAGTAGGGGCTGTCGGCCACGCCTTCGACGGAGGTCTTGTCGATCCCGTCCTTGACCATGCTCGCTTCAAGGGAAGTCCCGGCCATGATCGACTGTCCGACCATCACATGTTTCCACGCCAGCGGCAGGCCGTCGGTACCCAGCCCGATACGCGCATGGTGCAGGAACGCCGAGCGGTAATAGCCACCGCGGATATCATCCTCCCGCGCCCACACGGTTTTCACCGGTGCACCAGCGGCCTTGGCGACGTACACCGCTTCGCTGACGAAGTCCGAGGTCGGATTGGCCCGACGCCCGAAGCCGCCACCGAGAAACTCGGTATGGATCTCGACCTGCTCTGGTTTCAGCCCGGTGATTTTCCCGGCAACCATCTGGTCCAGAGTCTGGAACTGGGTGCCGGTCCAGATTTCGCACTTGTCCTTGGTGATGCTCACGGTGCAGTTCAATGGCTCCATCGGCGCGTGGGCCAGATAAGGCACGCTGTATTCAGCGTCGATGGTCTTGGTCGCTTTCGCCAGCGCAGCCTGGGTATCACCCGCTTGACCGGCATTCATTCCGGGGGTAGTGACGAGTTTGCGGAAGCTTTCCAGCAACGCCTTGCTATTGAGCCCGGCGTTCGGCCCCGGGTTCCACTCGATTTTCAGCGCATCGCGCCCCAGCTTCGCCGCCCAATAATGGTCAGCAATCACCGCGATGCCGGTCGGCACTTGCACCACTTTGTGTACGCCGGGAATCGCCAGCGCTTCGGCGCCTTCGAAGGATTTGACGCTACCGCCGAAGGTGGGTGAACGGGCGACCATCGCCGTCATCAGCCCGTCGAACTGCACGTCCATGCCGAATTTCGCCCGGCCGGTGATTTTCTCCGGCGTGTCCAGGCGCTTGGTGGGTTTGCCGATCAGCCGCCAGTCTTTGGCGTCCTTGAGTTTGATCGAGGCCGGGTCCGGCCGTGGCAACTGCCCGGCGTCGTCGGCCAGTTCGCCATAGGTGGCACGGTGTTCACCGGCGATGACCACGCCCGACTCGGTATGAATCTCGGACGGCGCGACGTTGAAACGCTTGGCCGCCGCGTCGATCAACATCAAGCGCGCCGCCGCGCCGGCTTGGCGATAGCGGTCGAACTCCATCCAGGTCGAGGTCGAGCCGCCGGTGATCTGCATCCCGCCAAACCCGGGCATGCCGTAATCGGCGGCCGATGCCGGGGAGTGCTCGACGCGGATTTTCGACCAGTCGGCGTCCAGCTCTTCAGCGATCAGCATGGTCAGGCCGGTCCAGATGCCCTGGCCCATTTCCGAGTGACCCAGCAATACGGTGACGCTGTTGTCATTGCCAATGCGCAGAAAGGCGTTTGGCGCAAACACGTTGCCCTGGTTCTCCGCGCCCATGGCAAAACGGTGGGCACTGGGCATGACAAACGCTACCACCAGCCCACCGCCCAGCAACGCACTGCCCTTGAGAAAACCACGGCGCGATAATGCGTTGATGCTGTTCATGGCCACCTCATCCCAGCTCCGCGGCGCGTTTGACCGCCGCGCGAATCCGCGGGTAAGTGCCGCAACGGCAGATGTTGCCGGACAGTGCCTGATCGATGTCGCTGTCGGTCGGCTTCGGAATCTTCGCCAGCAACGCCGCCGCCGACATGATCTGCCCGGACTGGCAGTAACCACACTGGACCACGTCAAGTTCCGCCCAGGCCTGTTGCACCGGGTGCGAACCGTCCGCAGACAGGCCTTCGATGGTGAGAATCTTTTGCCCATCGGCCACAGCGGTGGCCGGTGTGATGCAGGAGCGCAGCGGCGCGCCATCGACATGCACGGTGCAGGCTCCGCACTGGGCTATGCCACAGCCGAATTTGGTGCCGGTGAGGTGGGCGACATCGCGCAAGACCCAGAGCAGCGGCATGTCGGCGGGGACATCCAGTTCCTGATCCTGGCCATTGATGTTCAGGGTGAGCATGGCGCAGTTCCTCAGACTCACAGTGATCTGAAGGGGCGTCGCTGCGGCCTTGTACAACCTGCGCGCGCCTCGGGTTATCCCTTCAGCTAAGCGCAAATTTGCCGGCAGGCTGAGGCGCATCGACCACCGGTCATGAAAAAGCCGCCTCGAAGGACGGCTCTGAGGGGCTTCGCTAGAGCCTCGGACCCAACAAAATACCGGTGTAACGCCAGACAAAAACACCGAAAGCGCTACACCACAGCAACGCCGACAGCGCCAACCCATACCCGGAAAAAGGCACCAGCCATACCCGACACGCACCCGCCAGCAACAACAGGACAAACCCCGCAACGATCGCCCTGGACGGCTGCAACAAACGCCCGGTATGCCCCAGGCTGACCCGCGCAATCATCGCCAGGATCAACCCGCCGATACCGCCGACGGCCAGCGAATGGGTGGCCAGGCTTTGCTGCGGCATCCAGCCCAGGTGCCACAGCGCCATCGCCAGCGTCGCCACCGCGAGCCAGGCGTAAGCCAGGTACAGCGACCACAGCAGCGGCACGCGCCACAGGCCACGATCATGCCAGCGCCACAATCGCAGCAGATGCAAACCGCTGATCAACGCAAACAACAGCGCCAGCCACACACGGGGGACGTCGTTCAATCCGGCGCCAAAGGATACCGCCGCCAACATGGCGCTGATCAGCAACACCTTGCCCGGCAACGGATGGGCCGCAGGCGTTGCGGGCCGGTTCAGGCCGCGCTGGACAAAGAAGGGAATCACCCGCCCGCCGATCACGCTCATCAGCGCGCCCACCAGCCACAAGGCGGCCAGCACGCCATGACGTTGCAGACTGGCGTCATCAACGACCAACCCCATCAACGTGAGCGCCTGACACCCGGCCAGCAGCGTCACCATCAACAGAATCGGATAATTCTCGCGTTTACCCGCAGCCAGCAGATCGCGCCCCAACGCCCACGCCAGCAATGGCAGAAACGGGACTTGCAAGGCCAGCAGCAAGGGCACCGGTATCGGCAGGCACCAGGCCAGCCGCGCCAGCAGCCACACCAGCACCAGACCGATCAGCGGCCAGCCCTTGAGCCCCGGCCGGCCGGTCCAGTTGGGCACCGCCGTGAGCAGGAACCCGGCAATGATGGCCGAGGCAAATCCGAAAGGCATTTCATGTCGATGCCAGGTGAGCATGCCGCCCGGCGGTTGCGCACCGGGCAAGCGGCCGTACAACCACAAGGCCCAGATCGCCACGGCGACGGCGGCGAAACCGGCCCCGACCAGAAAGAACGGGCGAAAGCCCAGACTGAAAACCGGTGCAACGGCAAGTCGGCGCATCATGCCAACACCCGGACCGGGCCTCGGCTCGACAGATGAAGAACGTTCTGAGGGTTGCTGAAGAAGTTGAACATTTTGCGTACTCCTGAAGGCGTTCAGTTGTACGTTTATCTGTTCAAGTCCCGTGCCAGCTCTTTACCCCTTCAGATCCAGGTATTTGCGTTCACACGAGTCATAAAGACTCGCCACACAAATAGTCTGTTTGACTCTACACAAAGTCATTTCGACTACACCATCGCAACCCTGCGACAATTTTCTCGATCTACGGTACGGCCGAACGACCAGAGGCTGACTACGCTGAAAGTCCGGGACATGCGCAACCTGCAGAGGAGTTGGCACCATGCAACGCGTACAAAAACTCACGCCCTGCCTGTGGTTCGACGATCAGGCCGAAGAGGCAGCGAAATTCTATTGTTCGATCTTCGACCATTCGAAAATCACTGCCGTCACCTACTACGGCCACGCCGGTTTCGAGTTCCATGGCCGGCCGGAAGGTTCGATCATGACCGTCAGCTTCGAACTCGACGGGCAGAGTTTCACCGGTCTCAACGGCGGGCCGCTGTTCAAGTTCAGTGAGGCGGTGTCGTTTCAGGTCAATTGCCTGAGCCAGGAAGAAGTCGACCATTACTGGGGCAACCTGTCGGCCGGTGGCGCGCCCGAGGCCCAGCAATGCGGTTGGCTCAAGGACAAGTTCGGGCTGTCGTGGCAGATCGTGCCCGTGGCGATGATGGACATGATCAAAGACCCCGACACGAAAAAATCCCAACGGGCCATGCAGGCGATGATGCAGATGAAAAAACTCGATATTGCGGCATTGCAGCGCGCCTTTGACGGCGAGAGCTAATACACTCGGGCGCTGACCTGCCGAGGAGTGAGCATGAAGCACGCCGTTGCCAAGAACGCCAACAAGGCCCCGCGCTTCTGGCGCGATGACGCCCTGCCCTTCATCGAAGCCCGCTCCATCGCCGACGGGCGCGAAGTCTGCTACACCCGGCACGCCCACGAGCACTTTTCCATCGGCGCGATCACCGCCGGACGCAGTACTTATCTGCATGAGCAGTCGGCGTTCGAGGTCAGCGTCGGCACGGTGGTGCTGATGAACCCCGGTGACGTCCACGCCTGCAACCCGATCGAAGACCAACCCTGGTCGTACCTGATGCTGTACGTCGATACGCCGTGGCTGACCGATTTGCAGCATCAGCTCGGGTTCAGCGATGACGCGGTGTTTCGCCGCTTTTCGGCGATCCATACGCGGGACGCCAGCCTGTTTACCGGCCTCGCGGACTTGTATGAAATGTTGGTCGATCCGCGGCAGGATGTCCTGTGCAAACACAGTGCGGCCGTGGAGTTTTTCACTGATGTGCAGCAGCGATTGAACCCGATCGACCCACCGCTGCGTGAACCCAATTTCAAGCTGGAGCGCGCAGCCGATTACATCCGCGACCACTGCACGCAAACCCTCAGGCTCGAAGACATCTGCGAGGCGGCGCAACTGTCACCGTCCTACCTGATCCGCGCCTTCAAACAGCATTACGGCATGACGCCCCACGCGTTCCTGGTAAACCGGCGCATCCAGTTCGCCCAGGATCAATTGCGCAGCGGCAAGCTGATCGCGGACGTGGCACTGGAAGCGGGATTCGCCGATCAGGCGCATTTTCAACGGGCGTTTAAACAGCATCTGGCGGCGACACCGGGGCAGTATCGCGGTTGAATCCGAGGCTTTGGCCAGATCTGTGGCTTTGGTTGAGTCTGTGTCTTTGGCTGAATCTGGGGGTGAGGGGGCTTGTCGTTAAGGCAACAACAGATATACCGCACTCACCACCAGCAACAACGCCATGGCGCGATTGAACAGGCGCATACCCGCCGGGTTATTCAGAAAACCGCGCAAGAACGTCCCGGCATAAGCCCAGCAACCGACCGACACATAGCAGATCACCAGATAAATCGCCGCGAACTGCCACACCAGCCGCGCCTCGCCATCAGCGACAAACGCGCCCATGCCAGCCACGCAGGCCAGCCAGGCCTTCGGGTTGAGCCATTGCATGATGGCGCCATACAGCATCGACGGGGCTTGGGCCGCTTCCCTGGTTTGCACCTGCCCGTTGTCAGCCGCCAGCCTGAAGGCCATGAACAACAGAAAGGCTACGCCCGCCCATTGCACCCCCTGCGTCAGCGCCGGCCATTGTTGCAACAACTCATGCAGGCCCAATCCCATCAGCACCAGCAGCAAGACAAACCCCAGCGTGGCCCCCGCCACATGGCGCTGACTGGCCCTGAAGCCGAACCGGGCGCCGGAGCTCAACGCCACAATATTGACCGGCCCCGGTGTGATCGAGGCGACCAGTGCAAACGCCGCCATGGACATCATCAGACTCATTGCACACCTTCTTCCATCGAGTTGAACAAGGCCCTCAAGGTAAAGAGCCGAGCGGCTCGCGTATTGAAGAAAACTGCCCTGTATCGCTATGACCCTGTATCTCTATGAGAAGTAACCCACGACGCTTTTCACTTTGCTCAATGCAATGCGCAGCGAGTCCATGTCCACGGAGCCCAATGCCAGGCGTATCGCGTGCGGCACATGAGCCGAAATCGCAAAGGGCTCGGCCGGCGACACCGACACCTGCTCGCGCATCAGCGCCATGGCGATCTGGTCGGCCCGGGCGTCATCCGCCAACGGCAGCCAAATGAAGTAGGAGTTCGGGTGACTGATGGTCCTGAGCCCCGCCAGCACCTCGCGGGCCAGGGCCTGCCTGGCCTGGGCGTCCGCGCGTTTTTGTGATTCCAGTTGGCTGACAGTGCCATCGTCGAGCCAGGCCGTGGCGATGGCGGTCATCACGCCTGGGGTGTTCCAGGTGGTCGCCATGATGGTGCGCTCGAAGGCGGCGACCCATTGCGCGGGTGCGGCAATGAAGCCAACGCGCAGCCCGGTGGCGACATTTTTCGACAGCCCCGACACGTACACCGTCCGCTCAGGCGCCATCTCGGCCAGCGGTGGCGGTACGTTTTCGGCCAGAAACGCGTAGGCCGCATCCTCGATGATCGTCAGGTCATGCCGACGCGCGATCGCTACCAGTTGCTCGCGCTGCACGGTGTCCATCACCCAGCCCAAGGGGTTATGCAAGGTCGGTATCGAGTACACGGCTCGCACCGATCGGCTGCGGCAGAGTTTTTCCAGGGCGGGCAGATCAGGCCCGCTTTGCGTGACCGGAATGGGCAAGACTTCCAGATGCAGGGTTTCGGCCAGCGTCTTGAAACCGGGATAGGTCAGCGCATCGGCGGCGATCACATCGCCGGGCTTGAGCAGCGTCATCATCGCCACCGCCAGGCCATGCTGGGCGCCGCTTACGATCAACACCTGTTCGGCCGGCACGTGCAGCCCGCGGTCAAGCAGATGGCGTGCGACCGAGGCCCGCTCGTGCAGGCGTCCCGCGTGGGGCTGATAACGCAGGAGGGATTCCAGGTCACCGGACAGCGCCAGTTGACGCAAGGCAGTGCGCAGCAGGTCGGCCTGACCGGGCAAGGACGGGTAATTGAAATTCAGGTCGATCATCCCCGCCGCCACCACGTGCTGCGAGATACCCTGCCCCGGCGGCAGCGAGGTTTCCCTGACAAAGGTTCCGCGACCGGTTTCGCCGCTGACCAGCCCCATGCCTTCCAGCTCGGCATACACCCGGCTGGCGGTGACCAGTGCCAAACCATGCTCGGTTGCCAGTTGCCGGTGAGTCGGCRGGCGCGTGCCGGGCGGCAAACGCCCGGAACGGATTTCGGCGGCAAAGGCATCCACCAGGGTTTTATAGCGGGATCGAGGCATGTCGAGATGTATCCATGACAATTTTTTGATTGTATCGATAGTCGCTCATACGATGAGTTTCGTGCAATCAGACAACGAGCGTGAGCCAAATGGAACGGACCTCGAACCTGCAACACCAGACGCTGGAAAACAGCACCAGCGGCTGGATCAACGGCCTGATCGGCGTGGTGATTTTCAGCGGTTCGCTGCCGGCGACACGGGTGGCGGTGCTGGAGTTCGATCCGCTGTTCCTGACGGTCGCGCGCGCGACCATCGCTGCGATCCTGGCGCTGTGCCTGCTGGGGTTATTCAAGGAAAAACGTCCGGCGCGCCAGCAACTGATACCGCTGATCATCGTCGCCCTGGGCGTGGTCATCGGCTTTCCCCTGTTGACCGCGCTGGCGCTGCAATACGTGACGTCCGCGCACTCCATCGTCTTCGTCGGCTTGTTGCCCCTGGCGACAGCAGTGTTCGGCGTCTTGCGCGGCGGCGAGCGGCCACGGGCGGCGTTCTGGATTTTCTCGGTGCTGGGCAGCCTGCTGGTGGTCGGCTTTGCCCTGTCCCAAGGGCTGACCGCTTCCCCGCAAGGCGACATTCTGATGCTGCTGGCCATCCTCGCCTGCGGCCTGGGTTATGCCGAAGGCGCGAAGCTGTCGCGCACGCTCGGTGGCTGGCAGGTGATTTCCTGGGCGCTGGTGCTGTCGCTGCCGGTCGTGGCGGCGCTGAGCTGGATGCGCATGCCGGCTTCGTTCACCGGCATCAGCACGCCGGCCTGGTTCAGCCTGGCTTACGTCTCACTGTTCAGTATGCTGATCGGTTTCGTGTTCTGGTATCGCGGACTGGCCCAAGGGGGCATCGCCGCCGTTGGGCAATTGCAACTGCTTCAGCCGTTTTTCGGGCTTTCCCTGGCCGCCACCCTGCTGCATGAGCATGTCAGCCTCGGCATGCTGGGTGTCACCGTTGCCGTGATCCTCTGCGTCGCCGGGGCGAAAAAATTCGCCAAATAGCCCGGTGTACGGTGGTTTGCGCCCATGAATGTACGAGCCTGACCACCGCTGAACCGTGATGAAAACGGCACGGATTGCCGGCCTGACGCCTATGCATGCGGCCCCGCAACCAAACATCACTCCCCGTTCAGCGCATTGATGATAGGGCAAGCGGCTCCGCCGCCGGCATCGCATTGCTGCACCAGCTCGCCCAGCACCTGCTGCATTGCTGCAAGGTCGGCCATCTTTTTCTCGATCATGGCCAGCTTTCGCACGGCCAGTGCCCGAGTCTCGCTACAAGCGCTGGCTGCATCCAGTGTCAGCAGTGCACCCACCTCATCCAGTGTGAATCCCAGCGCCTGTGCCCGTTTAATAAAGCGCAGCCGCTTGACCTGCTCCGGTAGATAGTACCGATATCCACCGAGCGGCTTTGGCGGCTCATCCAGCAAGCCGCGTCGCTGGTAATAGCGAATAGTCTCGATGTTCACTCCGGCAGCTTCCGCCAATTTGCCGATACTCATTTCCATCGCTATCACACGCCCCTTGATTCTGTACCTAGGTACGGAGTGTAGAGTGACTCTAGGTTAGACCGATTCAATGGAGAAGACGATGGTTCAACAAATTGGCAAGGGGACGAATGCGGGCGTTCCCTCCACCGTGCACAAATGAGGCCGCCATGAGAGCCATCATCCTCGAATCCGTGTTGACCTGCCCACATTGCAGTTTCRCCAAGCAGGAAGCCATGCCCACAGATGCCTGTCAGTTTTTCTATGAATGTGGCAATTGCAGGACTCTGTTACGCCCAAATCCCGGTGACTGCTGTGTGTTCTGCTCGTTTGGCTCGATGAAGTGTCCGCCGATCCAGGAGCAGCGCGGATGCTGTGGCATCGGGACGGATGCACCCCCACACGTGGGGAAGCCCATTTTTGGGGGGGAGATTTAGGGTCGGCTTTCGCCTGGAGGAAGTAGCTTGGAACGCAGAGTTAAAGGTCCAAGGCTTGCGGCCAAGCGTCTTTCACTCAAATGGCCTGATTATTGCTCTATTGCTCATACGAGCTCCCAATTTACCAGGCACCAACGTAAAAGCAGCGGTTATGGGAGGTGTGTCATGTGGAATCAGCCTCTGATGCTTGTGGTGATCTACCTCACGATCACCCTCAGCATCGGCTGGTTGTGGTCCATTGCCATCCTGTATTGGCTTTGATCCAGGGGAAAAGTGAATCACTACCTGATTTTATAAACACAAATGATCGGCAGCTTCACGCCCCGAGGAAGTCAGTCAACCAAAATCGAGGTACTGATGCGCAACTCGAACTCATCGGACTCCATCCCGGGCTTGTCCAGGGTGCGCAGCTGGATCAGCCGATCATTGATCAAAGCCGTGATGTCGGCGCCATTGGCGACGATGCGAAACCTGGGGATCATGGAATTTTTCCAAAAAAAACCCGCACAAGGCGGGTATGAAAGTAAGGAGCTTGAGTTATCAAGCGGCACGAGTGTAGACCATCAATCCCATAGCGTGACCTGTTCCTGTGCAGCTGCGGCTTCGGTGCTGCTAATGGCTCGTCGTGCCTGAGGGATTTTTATTTGTGGTCGATTGCCTTCCGGTCCGAAATTCGCTGTCGATTTTCCGGTGGAGGCCACCCGTGACGCGATCTATGCTGCGCCCATGAACCTACAAAAAACGCTGCTTCCGCCCCGTGCCGAGATGGTTCGCGCCATGCTTGAACGAGACACTTCCTACGAGGGGGTGTTCTTCACGGCGGTCAAGACCACAGGCATCTTCTGCCGCCCCGGTTGCACCGCCCGCAGCCCTAAGCCTGAGAATGTCGAGTTCTTTGCCAACGCAGAACAATGTCTGGCGGCGGGCTATCGCGCCTGCCTGCGCTGCAAGCCGATGGACACCGCCGCCAGCGCGCCGGACTGGGTGCAGAAACTGTTTACATCGGTAGACAGCGACCCGGAACAGCGCTGGAGCGACGCCCATCTGCTGGCCGAAGGCATCGAACCGCTGAAATTGCGCCGCTGGTTCAAGCAGCATTTCGGCATGACCTTCCACGCGTGGCTGCGCGCCCGGCGTCTGGGCATGGCGCTGGGCGGGATCAAACAGGGCGACTCCATCGACGACGTTGCTTTCGATTCCGGTTACGAGTCCCTGAGCGGTTTTCGCGACGCTTTCCAGAAGTCGTTTCACATCACCCCGGGCCGCGCGGCCAATAGCGAGCCGCTGCTGTTCACACGCCTGACCACACCGCTGGGACCGATGATCGCCATGGCCGAACGGCGTGGACTGGTGCTGCTGGAGTTTCTCGACCAGGCCTCGCTGAACCCGGCGGTCGAGGCGCTGCAAAACCGTTTCGGTTATGCCGTGGCGCCGGGTCACAACGCGCATTTGCAGCAGATCGAAGCGCAATTGCCCGCGTATTTTGCCGGCACGCTCACCGAGTTCAGCGTGGCCTTGCACATGCCCGGCAGCGAGTTCTCCCGTCGGGTCTGGGCCGAACTGGCGAAGATCCCTTACGGCCGGACCACCACCTACGGCGCCATCGCGGCGAGGCTGGGCAAGCCCGGCGCCAGCCGCGCAGTGGGCCTGGCCAACGGGCATAACCGCTTATCGATTGTCGTGCCGTGCCACCGCGTGATCGGCGCCGACGGCTCGTTGACCGGCTACGCTGGAGGCCAGCCGCGCAAGGCGTTTTTGCTCAGGCTGGAGAACGCGGCGGTGCAGCTCACGGAGCAACTGGCGCTCTGATCCCCAACGTCTTTTTCATAAGGAAGGAAGCTCGATGGACAGGCTCGACAATCAACTGCACCAACTGCATCACGAGGGTTTGCTGATCCTCACCAACGTCGCCGATGCCGCTGGGGCGCGGCTGGTGGAGCAACTGGGCAACAAGGCCGTGGCCACCAGCAGCGCGGCGGTGGCCTGGGTGCATGGCTACCCGGACGGCAACACCCTGCCCCTTGAGCGCCTGGTCTCGACCGTCGAGTCGATTGCCCGGGTCATTTCGGTGCCGCTGACCGTGGACATCGAGGCCGGTTACTCCGATGACCTGGAACGGGTGGCCCAGGTAGTTGATGCGGTCATCGCCGCGGGCGCCGTCGGGATCAATATCGAAGACGGTTCCTCACCGCCGGAGTTGTTGGTACGCAAGATTGAAACCGCCCGCCAGGTGGCCGATCGCCGTAACGTGAACCTGTTTATCAATGCGCGCACCGATGTCTACCTGCGGGGTCTGGTGCCTGCCGAAGATCGCGTCGCGGAAACTCTCAGGCGCGCCGCGCTGTATCAAGCAGCCGGGGCCAATGGCCTGTTTGCGGCGGGCGTTACCGCCGAGTACGAGATCAAGGCGCTGTGCCAAGGCACCTCGCTGCCGCTGAATGTGCTCGGCTTCCCGGGCCTGCCGTCGCCCGAAGCGCTTGAAGCACTTGGCGTACGTCGTCTGACCGCCGGTTCAGGCATCGCCGAGTTCCTCTACGGCGCCATGGCTGGCATCGTCAAAAGTTTTCTGCAAACCGGCAAGTTCGATAGCCACGACCTGAAGGCCTTGACCTATGGCGAAGTGAACGCCCTGTTGAAACCGTCCGGGAAAGCCTGAGCCCATGTCTGACGGCTATCGGGCGGCCAGTGAGTTCCTGGCCGCCATCGATGACGACTGGCGCCGCCACATCGACGCCATCGGTCCGTGTCTGCACCAGCCGCATGCGGCGCGTGATCCGTATGAGTCACTGGTGCGGGCGATTGCCTATCAGCAACTGCATGCCAAGGCCGGCGATGCGATTGTCGGTCGGCTGCTGGCGCTGTTCGGTTCGGGTTCGTTTCCCAGGCCTGAACAGATTGTCGCGGCAGATTTCGACCAATTGCGCAGTTGCGGCTTTTCCGCGAGCAAGATCGCGACCATCCAGGGTATCGCCCAGGCGTCGCTGGACGGCGTGGTACCGGATTACGCCACGGCGCTGGCCATGGACGATGAAGCGCTGATCGAACGCCTGATCACGTTGCGCGGAGTGGGTCGCTGGACCGTGGAGATGCTGCTGATCTACAGCCTGGAACGGCCGGATATCCTGCCGGCCGATGACTTTGGCGTGCGTGAGGGTTATCGACGGCTCAAGGGCCTGGAGGTGCAGCCGACGCGCAAGCAGATGATCGAGATCGGGTTGGCGTGGAGCCCTTATCGGACGGTGGCCTCGTGGTATTTGTGGCGGGTGCCCAACCGGTAGACCGCGTTTTCGTTCATCGCGAGCAAGCTCGCTCCCACATGGACTTCTGTGTAAATAAAATCTTTGGCAGACACAAAACCTGTGGGAGCGAGCTTGCTCGCGATGACGTCAGTAGCGGCACCTCATCATCCAAAACCAATCACAACCCCGACTTCAACCGACTGAACGCCCGGATCAGCGCCCGGTTGAACGCCTTGCCATTGTCATTCTTGCTGTACAGCGAAGCCCTGACCGCAGCTGTCGGATACGTCCCCGGATCGTTGCGAATCGCCGGGTCGACCAAACCGTCCGCCGCCGTGATCGCATTGGCGTAATGGATAGTGTCGGTGATCGGCGCAATCACTTCCGGGGTCATCAAATAGTCCATCAATGCCAGGCCGGCCTTCGGATGCGGCGCATCCTTGGGAATGACCATGGCATCGAACCAGATTAGCGTACCCTCCTGCGGAATCCGGTACTTAAGCGAATACGGTTTGCCCGCCACCTCGGCCTGGCCCACCGCGATGCCCACGTTGCCGTTCCACGACATCGCCACGCAGGTGTTGCCGTTGGCCAGGTCGCTAATGTTCAGGTCGTTGTCGAAGTAACGAATGTAGGGCCGAATCTTCGCCAGTTGCTGTTCGGCCAGTTTCAGGTCATCGAGGTTCTGGCGGTTGATGTCCAGGCCCATGTATTTCATGACCGCTGCGAACACTTCGTTGGGATCGTTGAGCAGGCTGACCCCGCAATCGGCGAATTTCGAGACCACGGCCGGGTCGAACAGCATCGCCCAACTGTCGGTCGGCGCGTCGGGCAGGCGCTGTTTCACGGCCTGTTCCTGATAACCCACGCCCGTGGTGCCCCAGGCGTAGATCCCGGCATATCGGTTGCCTGGATCGAACACCGCCATGTGCTGGCGGAACTCCTCGCCGACGCCGGCAAAGTGCGGCAGTTGCTGCTTGTCGACCATCTGCACCGCGCCACTCTCGATGGCCCGGGACAGATGCTGCCCCGCCGTCAATACCAGGTCGTAGCCACTGCGGCCGGTCAGCAGCTTGGTCTCGACGGTTTCCAGGGAATCGAAGTGGTCGGCCACCACATGGATGCCGGTTTTCGCTTCAAAATTCTTCAAGGTGTCCGGGGCCAGGTATTCACCCCAGATGTACAGGTTGACCACCGGCCTGGCGCTGTCGGCGGCCTGCACACACAGGGGTGCAAGCACCAGCAGTATTGCTTGAGTCAGTTTGTGCAGGCCCATGGTTACGCTCCCTTTTTGCTGGAAGTAGTGGCGGCGTACTGCGGCATGGTGATGCATGCGACGTTGCCGCCACCGAGGAGGATTTCCCGGGAGTTTTCGATGCCGACGACGCTGTGCTTCGGGAACAATTCGGCCAGGGTCGCCAGCGCCACTGTGTCGTTGCGATCACCAAACAGCGGCACCACGATGGCACTGTTGCCGGCGTAGTAATTGATGTAAGACGCACAGATTTTCGTCCCGGCCTGGCGGGTATAGGTGCTGTCCTGCTGATCCAGCCTCTCGGCTTCTTCGGCCGTCCACTCCAGCACATCCGGCTGCGGCAGCTTGTGCACGATCAATTCGCGGCCACGGCTGTCGCGGGTGCTGCGCAGAATGTCGTAGGCCTCCTGATAGATTTCCCACTGCGGGTCGTCACGGTTGTCGGTCCATTGCAGCACCACTTCACCAGGACGCACGAAACACGCGAGGTCGTCGACGTGGCCATCGGTTTCGTCGAACTTGCAGCCCCGGGGCAGCCAGATCACCTGCTCGGCGCCGAGGTAGTCGGTCAGACGGCGGGTGACTTCGTCCTTGCCCAGATGCTGGTTGCGGTTGCGGTTGAGCAGGCATTGCTCGGTAGTGAGGATGCTGCCCTGGCCGTCGCTCTGGATGCCACCCATTTCGGCGATCAACGGCGCGCGATAGCGGTCGAAGCGTTCGATTTCGAGGATTTTGCTGGCGATCTGGTCGTCCTTGTCCCACGGGTAGTACAAGCCGCCGTCGAGCCCGCCATAGGCGTTGAATTCGAAATCGACGCCGCGCACTTCGCCACTCTGATCATTGACCACAAAACACGGGCCGCTGTCGCGGAACCAGGTGTCGTTGCAAGTCATTTCCACCACACGCACTTGCGGTGGCAACTGGCGGCGCGCAGTGGCGAACTGTGCCGCCGACGCGCACACAGTGACTGGCTCGCTCATGGAAATGGCAGTAACGATCTGTACCCAGACTTTCTGCGCAGGCTTGGCACCGTTGCGCCAGACGTCAGTGCGCTCCGGCCAGCCCAGCCAGCAACCGGACTTGGCTTCGAATTCGCCGGGCAGACGGAAACCGTCCTGTTTGGGAATGGTGTCAAGCAAGCGGGCCATGGTCAAACCTCTTCAGCGGGGATTGGAATGACCACAGGCTAAGGGCGTTGATGACTGGCTCGCCAACGATGATTATTTCGGAACACTTGAATTCAACTCATCAATCTAGCAACTGATCGTTGAACCACTCCAGCATCTGCGCCACCGCCGGACGTTCCAGCCGCACCCGTTCACACACCAGCGCGTATTGGCCCAGGGCGGTCATGCTCGACGTAAACGGGCGGACCAGCCGACCGCTGAGCAAATCCTCCTGGGCCGTCAGGTTGTCGCCCATGGCCACGCCCTGCCCTTGCGCCGCGGCCTCCAGCGCAAGCCCCGCATGGGCGAAATACAACTGGCGGTCCGGGCGTTGGTCGCCGGCATGGCTGGTGAGCCACGCGGTCCAGGTCTTGCCGTCCTGGTCGTCGTGTAGCAGGCAATGGCGAGCCAGATCCTTCGGGGTTTTCAGCGTGCCCTGGTTGAACAGGCCGGGACTGCACACCGGAAAGAACTGCAATGCCGGCAGCGGCCGGACGAAATACGCGGTGCTGTCCACGGGGCCTGTGCCGTAGGTGATCGCCAGGT
The DNA here is from genome assembly GCF_056402155.1 of Pseudomonas sp. P4_C1. Taxonomy (NCBI): domain Bacteria; kingdom Pseudomonadati; phylum Pseudomonadota; class Gammaproteobacteria; order Pseudomonadales; family Pseudomonadaceae; genus Pseudomonas; species Pseudomonas sp. P4_C1. Next base: position 3,072 of record NZ_JBFUHY010000061.1, on the reverse strand, counting down.
CGATGTCTTCCCCGGGCGCCGTGGCGTCGATCGGTTGTTCGTACAGATGCAAGGTGATGTGCGGGTAACGCGCGTAGAAATCCGTGAGACGACTCATCAGCCACTTTTGCGCCAGCTCGGCGGTGACCGCCAGACGCAACACCGCCAGGGATGAGGGATCGCGCAGCTCGTCGCAGGCATCGCCAATCAACTCGAAGGCCTGTTGCAAACTCTGCATCAGGCGCCCGGCGGCCAGGGTCGGGCGAATCTGCCGGCCCTCGCGCACGAACAGCGATACACCGAGCTGCTCTTCGAGCTGGCGAATCTGGTGGCTGACCGCGCTGTCGGTGACACACAACTCGGCCGCCGCCCGGCCGAAATGGGCATGACGGGCAGCGCATTCGAAGGTTCGCAGGGCTGCCAGGGAAGGTAATCGTCGCATCAGGTCATGTCCCGGTTTCGAGGGGGACATGCTGACTCGGCAGTTGGTGGGCGTCCAGTGGGACCGCGTTATCGTTCATCGCAGGCAAGCCAGCTCCCACAGGGGAATGCATTCTAATGCGGGAGCGGTGGTGCGACGATTCGACTTGCTCGCGAAGGCGTCGGCACCATCACTGCATATCTTCTAGGCTGAACGGGATCACTCTGCCAACGGAGACCAGCATGCAACTCGAAGGCTCCTGCCATTGCGGTGCGGTGTCATTCAGCCTGACCAGTGCCCACCCCTACCCCTATCAACGCTGCTATTGCTCGATCTGTCGCAAGACCCAGGGCGGGGGCGGCTTTGCGATCAACCTCGGGGGCGATGCCGCCAGCCTCAAGGTTCGCGGACGCAAACACATCGCGATTTACCATGCGCGACTCAAGGAAGAAGGCGACAAACGCGCCCACAGCAGCACCGCCGAGCGGCATTTCTGTTCGGTGTGCGGCTCGGGTCTGTGGTTGTTCAGCCCTGAATGGCCCGAGTTGATTCACCCCTTCGCCTCGGCGATCGACACCCCGCTGCCGGTGCCGCYAGAGCACACGCACCTGATGCTGGGTTCAAAGGCATCATGGGTGGAAGTCGAGGCGCAGCCCGGAGATCTACAGTTCGATCTGTACCCCGAAGAGTCCATCGCGCAATGGCATGAACGACTGGGTTTGAGCCGTTCATGACTGGGTGGTGCGGGATTACGCCGCTACCGGCACACCACTATGAAAACGGAACTCCACGTCCGGCGACTCGATCAGTTCCTGCTCGGCGGCGCGGACCTTGTCGATCACCAGGGCGATGTCCCTGGCGTCGCCGTACTGACAGGCCAGTTTCAGGTAACCCTGGAAATGCCGGGCCTCGCTCTTGAGCAGACCGAAGTAAAACTTGCCCAGTTCTTCGTCCAGATGCGGTACCAGCGCTTCGAAACGCTCGCAACTGCGGGCCTCGATGAATGCCCCCACCACCAATGTGTCCACCAGTTTCACCGGCTCGTGACTGCGTACCACCTTGCGCAGCCCCGACGCGTAACGCCCGGCGGACAGCTGGCGCAGTTCGATCTTGCGGCGCTTCATCAGGCGCATGACCTGTTCGTGGTGCACCAGCTCTTCCCGGGCCAGGCGCGACATCATGTTGATCAGGTCGACGTGGGAGTGATACTTGGCGATCAGGCTCAACGCGGTGCTGGCAGCCTTGAATTCGCAGTTCTTGTGGTCGATCAGCAGGGTTTCCTGATCGGCCAGCGCGGCCTGGATCCAGCCGTCGGGGGTGCGGCAGCCAAGGAACTCGTGAATTTCGGGAAGGATCATGGGGCTCACGGACAAATAGGTTCAAACGAAGGGCGCCGATTATACCGGCCTGCCCGCAGACCACCAGTCGCCAACCGTTGATATGCATCAAGTCCCCGAATCGCAGACAGCAACTATAGTTGTGCAACGCCGTGCTTTTTTATTGTCAGGAGATCGCGCTCATGCAAGCCGTACGCAGCATTCTGGTGGTCATCGACCCCGAACACTCCGAAAGCCTGGCGCTCAAACGGGCGAAGTTGATCGCCGGTGTGACCCAGGCGCAGTTGCATCTGCTGGTGTGCGATCCCAAGCATGATCACAGCGCCATGCTGGGTGTGCTCAAGGCCGCGTTACTTGCGGACGGCTACACCGTCACCACCGAGCAGGCCTGGAATCAGAGCCTGCACGAAACCATCGTCGATGTGCAGCAGGCGGAAGGTTGCGGCCTGGTGATCAAGCAACACTTTCCCGACAGCGCACTGAAAAGGGCCCTGCTGACACCCGAGGACTGGAAATTGCTGCGCCAATGCCCTTCCCCGGTACTGCTGGTGAAAACCGCTGGTTCATGGAAAGACAAAGTGATCCTGGCAGCCGTCGACGTGGGCAACGCTGACGGCGAACATCGCCATCTGCACAACACCATCATCGATCATGGCTATGACATCGCAACCCTGGCCAAGGCCCACTTGCACGTGATCAGCGCCCACCCGTCGCCGATGCTGTCGTCAGCCGACCCGACGTTTCAACTCAGCGAAACCATCCAGGCGCGCTACCGCGAGCAATGCAAGTCGTTCCAGGCTGAATTCGACATTGACGATGAACACCTGCACATCGAGGAAGGCCCGGCGGATGTGCTGATTCCGTTCATGGCGCACAAGCTGCAGGCGGCAGTGACGGTGATCGGCACCGTGGCGCGTAGCGGGTTGTCAGGGGTGTTGATCGGTAATACGGCGGAAGTGGTGCTGGATGCGGTCGAGAGCGATGTGCTGGTGCTCAAGCCGATGGAAGTGGCGGATCATCTTGAGGAAATTGCCGGCAAGCATTGAGATCTGTGCCGTCTGGTAAATCGCCATCGCGGGCAAGCCCGCTCCCACATCTATGGTTACCCCCTTTTCTGCAATACTGTTGTTGATGTCGTGTTTGGCTTGCTTTCATCTATCCGGCGTCTGAGTTGGGGTTGTGGCCCCCGCGCCTCGATGAGAATCGATGCCCAACGACCCTAATTAGGGGAACGGCCTTGCAGCCGTGTGAGAGCCCAGGGTTGTCGTCAGGCCGGTTGGCCGTTCATGTCATCAGTTATCCAGCATCGCAAAACCAGGTGCGCAAAACCAGGTG
>NZ_JBFUHY010000060.1:0-31294 GCF_056402155.1 Pseudomonas sp. P4_C1 | reverse complement strand
GTCAGGTATTGAGTCGAGTTAGCCTGAGGATCGAGATCCACCAGCAACGTCCTGTAGCCTTCGGCAGCACTGACAGCCGCGAGATTGCAGGCGATGCTTGATTTGCCAACGCCTCCTTTTTGATTGAACACAGCTCGACGCATGAGGGAGGTAACCTGAAAAAGATCTCCCTCGATCATAGGATTGAAACATTTCAGTAATATTTCTACGCGACAATTTTGTTTCATTTTTAAGACAGCGGCTGCCATGCCCTGACTGCGTCACCCGACTGCAGTTAACAAGAGGCGTGTCTGTACTTACGGCAATACAAGGAGGTCGACGATGCAATGCTCGCCGGATGAAATACGCCACCAGATCCTGGATGCCGAACCCCTGTTGAAACGACTCGATATCGAGATGGAAGGGATTCAGTTTGATCCGCTGGTGCCTTCAAGCGTCACTGCTGCCTACGCCAAGGTAGATCGGGTGATTGAGCATCTGTTGGCCCGGTTCAAAGCAAACCCCATCCTTGGGCCGTTAACCAAAGAGCTGAAGTCCCAGTACCTTGACGGAATTCAAGACAAGGTAGCGAATGCCAGAAGGTTCGAATGATGTCTTGTTGGATGACTAAACCAACATAAAACTGAAAACGACTGAAAGCATTGATCTAGAGCCTCTGTTTCATTTTGATACGTCTTCAAAATGCATTACTCTCTGACGCACTAAACGCAAAGGGACTGTGCCAATGAATGTCAAAATCGAAGTGAATGAGCAAGGAAGCGGATGCAAGGTCTGGCTCGACGACAAAGCTGTGTCATTTCAGAACCTGGAAGAAGCGCAGGCCTATGTTGCTCAGCTGCAAGGGCGTATTGAGGCAGCATCCAGTTCGTTCGCTTTGAGGGATAAGGGCTCTGAAAACACCTAAGTGCCGTACAGATGCAGCGCATCAACGCAGGTGCTGGTTGTCGAAGCAGTACCTGCCCCATGCCGCGCTCGCTACGCTTACTGCATTGCGGTAGCGATCATGTTCAGCCCAATCATCCTCGTTAGAGGGGTACGGCGTGGATTCGATGTGCTTGCGATACGCGGTGTAGGCATCTGCAAAATCCTGTTCAAGTCGCTGAGATTCAATCCGATAGTCGCTGCCCATTGGTAGACACTCCCAGGTTCGATACTCGTTCAACGTGGACGCTAACCAGCGGCGTGAGTTGCCAAGTTATGGCCCGAGTCAGACGCGAAGTGTTTGAGCAACGACCTGATTGCCCCCCGAACAGAACGCTTGTCCAAATCCTTTGCGCTGAACCAGCGGCAATCATCAATCTCGTTGCAGGCACAAGGCTTCTGATTGAACGTCCGCCGGGCCTCGAACAAAAAATGAATGACCTTGTCGTCCTCGTACTCACAGACATAAGAGATTTGATCGATAGCCAATCCTGTCTCCTCTGCCATCTCCCGTAAGGCCGCTTGCAAAGGCGTCTCGCCCTGTTCAACGCGTCCACCCGGTAGATTCCACTTGGCGTTGCGTTTGCGCACAAAAAGGATTTGCTCATCCTGGCGTAGGATGACTGTCGCCCGTCGTTTAAGGTCTTTGAAATTCGCGTCAGTGGAGTGCTGGCTGCCCATGAGTGATGCCTTCAATCTGTCCCTTGGCGAGGTAAGTCAAATCACGCACGGATCAATGACTCTAAAACCATCCTCCCTCATGTAGGTGTCAATATCATGACCGACACCTCACTCTAACGGGCAACTGCCATTCCAAGCGGAAGGCGCGCTCGCGAATATGTACCTACAAAACACTGCAGACTTTCTCGATGCCATCAATTGGAGATAATGAGTCAGAAACGTCCACCGATGTTTCGGTAACGTGACCCTGGTTTGACGTGAGCGCGTATCTACTTCTTCGCCCGCCGGTGAAGACGTCACGCAAACTTGATGGATCCGCCTTGGATATCGTCCCGCGCCATTCGCAAGTCATTGGCGTCTTGGTTGAGCCGATGAATCAGGTTGAGTAACCGCTGGCGAAGCACTTCGTCTTGCAGTTGCTCGGCCGCACGCATCACATCCAGCGCCGCGCTCTCATTGTTGGTGGCGACAGCGTCGAGCAGTTTGCGCATGGTTCTTGATGGCCGATTCATCTCCAACCCTCCCAGGTTTCGGTGGTGCGAATCATATGGCCGGAATGTTTCGTTAGTGTTTCAGCTGCACGGACTGGTAGTGCTGGAAGACCAGACACCAACCCGCGCTCTACGGCTATCTCACCGCATCAAGGCCGACGCAGCGAACTTCGCCTACGGGGCATCGAAGGACTCTATAGATCTCAGAAATAACCTGCATCGTTGCGTCTTCGATCGTTCCTTCATTACGGCATAAAACCCAGCCGTGATCTGCAATCGCTCGTTCGAACGCCTTGGTACAAGCGACATGTTCTTCCAGCTTATGGATCACAGTACTGCTCAGCCCACGCCGTCGTGCCGCTGCCCTCGCCCATGAAATATCAGGGGCGGTGACAACCCCGACATGCAGGTCTGGCACTCGCACGTTTCGATCGATGTTCAACTGTAGAATCTCTGCAAACGGGACTATCCGGCGAAACGCGGCATCAGACGGGTACCAGCGATCGATCAAGATAATGCTGCCTGGTGGCTGTTTAGCCAGCACGTGCCGGGAAATCCAGGAACGGCTATCAGCAAAGCGCTCACAAATCTCCAACTCCAAATCCCGGGTGGGATTTCTGACGAGTTTGTTAACGAGGGTCATTGTTTCACCCCTATAGGGATCGCTTTTTCTCTCGCAAAGTCGGATCACTTTTTTGTTGTCTGCCCTCAGTACTTTCGTAACGGCCTCCAACAGTGTGGTTTTGCCGGCTCCCTTGGGCCCATCCAGAGAAACAAACAGCGGACGATTCATTCTTCAAACAACGATTGATATACGGTTTTTTTGCCCTGTTCGTTCGGTGGAACCGCTTGGCGCGACTACGCGAATCGAGTGGAGGGATCCCTTATGAACAGACATTGATGAACACTCTAACCCGGTTTCTGGCTAACGGGCCTCAAAATCCAGGGTTACAGCCGCTTATGTGGACGGAACCTCTACTTGTTCACTTGCGAATGAATGGGTGAAGGCCTTACAGAGGCTAATCCGTTGCGCGCCATCAAGCAGGAAGCCTTAAGCCTGGTCCAATCATCCCCATTTGGCCGCCAGTGTTCATTAGTAAGTGTTCAACGCGGTGAACAATCAAACCGAGGCTTTTAAATCCACGCCCAGTGCCTGGGCAAATGCCTTCACCAAGGGGCTGCGCACAGTGTTATGGCGCAGGATCAGACTGAACGGCGTGACGATGTTGATCAGGTCCGGGCACACCGCGCGAAACTCTCCCCGCGCCACCATTGGCGCGGCGTAGTGCTGGGGCAGGAACCCCAGGAAACGACCCGTCTTGATCAACAGCGCAACGGCCTCCACCTGGGTTGCCGAGGCGGAAAAGCTGTCGTAGTGGGCAAATTTCAGTTTGTCGCGATGAATCGCGTAGCGATGGTTGATGCACTCGTAATCCTTGAGCACATTACCGCCCATGTCCGCGTCCGCCATGGAGAACAGCGGGTGGCCGAGCGCGCAGTAAACCTCCGAGCGTTCTTCGTATAGCTCGTAATAATCAAACTCTTCGCGCTTTTGATAAACCGKCACAATTCCCGCCACCAACCGCCCCTCGACGACACCTCTTTCAACCTCATCAAGTTGCGTTGCCTGCAGTTGAAATCGGACCTTGGGAGATTGTTCGTTAATACGTCTAAGTGCGGCAACTAACGGCGAATTTGCGTCAGAGATTGTGTTATCAATAACCCCCACACCAAGATCACCGACAAGTTCGTTTTGCGCTGAACTAAGGCGGTCGCGAAAGTTGTCGACCGAGGCAAATAAGTCTATCGACGCCTGATACACCAGACGCCCTTCTTCCGTCAGGTGAAAGCCCTCTCGCCCCCGCGTGCAAAGGCGCATGCCGATACGGATTTCCAGGTCGGAAATCTGTTTGCTGATGGCTGCCAGCCCCACATTCAGCTCATTTTGCGCGGCGCTGAAGCCACCCGCCTCGACCACGGCCTTGAACACTTTGAGCAGTTTGAAGTCCAGCCCACTGAGGGCCAGCGGTGCCCGTTGCAGCGTTTTCGGCGGCGGGTTTCCGGAATTGGAAAGTGGGGTTTCCATAATGCTTATTTACCTCTGGCGCCCTATTCAACAATCTGTGCCCAACAACAAAAACATCGTTGGCCTAATAATAATGAACACAGAAAACCAGGCTTGGCAACCGCCAATAAATCCCGAACATCAGTGCCAAACCACTGATCTCAAAACATTAAAAGCTGACACTTCGATCAGCTCTCGCAACGATGCAACTGCCCTCTTGAAAACTGCTCTGGCCTGATTTCGTTCGCTGACTTTTTAGCGACGTTGCGGCCCGGCATACCCATTTCAGTTCGCGATACCGACGAGGAAAACAACAATGTCACAAACCACCGACCGTCTCTGGGGTGCTCGCTTCAAAAGCGGCCCGTCCGAAGCCTTGGCGGCCCTGTCCCGTTGCCCTGAGCGTTACTTCCGGCTCACCCCGTACGACCTCGCCGGCTCCAAGGCCCATGCCCGGGAACTGCAGCGCGCCGGACTGCTGAGCGAGCAAGAAACCCAGACCATGCTCGACGCCCTGGAACGTATCGGCGCTGACTTCCGCGCCGGCAGCATCGCCCCGACCCTGGACGACGAAGACGTCCACACCTTCATCGAGCGCCTGCTGACCGAGCGCCTTGGCGCCCTCGGCGGCAAGCTGCGCGCCGGTCGTTCGCGTAACGACCAGACCGCCAACGACCTGCGGCTGTTCCTGCGTGACCACGTGCGCACCCTGGCCGTTGAAGTGCTGGCCTTGCAGCAGGCGCTGGTGGACCAGGCCGAGCAACACATCGAGAGCATCTGCCCCGGCTTCACCCACCTGCAGCAGGCACAACCGATCGTGTTTGCTCATCACCTGCTGGCCCACGCCCAGTCGATGCTGCGCGACGTGCAGCGCCTGGTGGACTGGGACGCGCGCACTTCGCTGTCGCCACTCGGTGCGGCGGCCATGGCTGGCTCGGCTATCGCTCGTTTACCTGAGCAATCGGCAAAAGAAATGGGCTACAGCGGTGTTTGCGAAAACTCCATCGACGCCGTGGCCAGCCGCGATCACGTCGCCGAGTTCCTGTTCATCGCCAGCATGCTTGGCATCAACATCTCGCGCCTCGCCGAAGAGTTTTGCCTGTGGTCGTCGCGGCAATTCCGCTGGGTCGCGCTGGACGATGCCTACGCCACTGGCAGCTCGATCATGCCGCAGAAAAAGAATCCGGACATCGCCGAACTGGCGCGGGGCAAGGCGGGTCGCCTGATCGGCAACCTGACCGGCCTGTTGTCCACCCTCAAATCCCTGCCGCTGTCTTACAACCGCGACTTGAGCGAAGACAAGAACGGCGTGCTCGACAGCGTCGACACCCTGCTGCTGGTGCTGCCGGCCATGGCCGGAATGGTTGCGACCATGACAGTCAACGTCGAAGAGCTGCGTCGCCAGGCACCGCTGGGTTTCACCCTCGCTACCGAAGTCGCCGACTGGCTGGCGGTGCGCGGCGTGCCGTTCAAGGAAGCTCACGAAATCACCGGTGCGCTGGTCAAGGCCTGCGAGAAACACGACGTCGAATTGTGGGAAGCCTCCCCGGCACTGCTGGCGGAAATCGACCCGCGCCTCACACCGGAAGTACGCGAAAGCCTGACCCTCGAAGCCGCCATCGCCGCCCGCAGCGGCTGGGGCGGGACCGCGCCACAACAGGTGCGTGAACAGATCGGCCGGCTGAAAACCGCCCTCGCCGCCCAGCAGCAATGGACCGAGGACTATCAGGGCTTCCGCCTCTGAAGCAGCACACAAAACCTGTGGGAGCGAGCTTGCTCGCGATTACGGTTTCACATTCAACACCAACGTGGACTGACCCACCGCTATCGCGAGCAAGCTCGCTCCCACAGGGATAGCGTTGAAACCGAGTTCGGAGAAACAACATGAGCCAGACACAGGCAGAACGACTCCAGGCGGAGCGCAAACTGGCGGAAAACCAGTTCGACATCACCCAGTACGATCATGTGCCCCGGCGTTACTACGGGCGGATTTTCTTCGCCACGGTGATCGTCATCGCGATCATCGGCCTGGTGCGCGCCTTTGCCGAAGGCAAGATCGAATGGTCGTACATCGGCCAGTTCCTCACCTCCCAGGCGATCATGTGGGGCTTGCTCAACACCATCGTCATGGCGGTGCTGGCGATGGCGCTGGGCATCGTGTTCGGCGTGATCACTGCGATCATGCGCATGTCGGCCAACCCGATCCTGCGCTATGTGGCGCTGACCTACACCTGGCTGTTTCGCGGTACGCCGCTGATTCTGCAACTGCTGTTGTGGTTCAACCTGGCGCTGATCTTTCCCACCATCGGCATCCCCGGCCTGTTCGAAATGGACACCGTGAGCCTGATGACCCCATTCGTCGCGGCCCTGCTCGGCTTGAGCATCAACCAGGGCGCGTACACCGCCGAAGTGGTGCGCGCCGGCCTGCTCTCGGTGGACACCGGGCAGTATGAAGCCGCCAAGTCGATCGGCATGCCGCGCCTGCAAGCACTGCGCCGGATCATCCTGCCCCAGGCCATGCGCATCATCATTCCGCCAGTGGGCAACGAGTTCATCGGCATGGTGAAAATGACCTCGCTGGCGAGCGTCATCCAGTACTCGGAACTGCTCTACAACGCCCAGAACATCTACTACGCCAACGCCCGCGTGATGGAGCTGCTGATCGTCGCCGGCATCTGGTACCTGGCCACCGTCACCGTCCTGTCCTTTGGTCAAAGCCGTCTGGAGCGTCGTTTCGCCCGCGGCGCCGGCAAGCGTTCCTGAGGAGCCGCACATGAGAAGCATCGTCAAGGCCGTGAGCCTGAACAAATATTACGACCAGTTCCACGCACTCAAGGACATCAACATCGAAGTCGAGCAAGGTGAAGTGCTGTGCATCATCGGCCCGTCCGGCTCCGGCAAGAGCACCCTGCTGCGCTGCGTCAACCAGCTGGAAAAGATCGACAAGGGCGGCCTTTGGGTCGACGGCGAACTGGTGGGCTACCGGATCGTCGGCAACAAGCTGCACGAACTCAACGAAACGCAGATCGCCCGCCAACGCCTGTCCACCGGCATGGTGTTCCAGCGTTTCAACCTGTTCCCGCACATGACCGTGCTGCAAAACATCATCGAAGGGCCGTGCCAGGTGCTCAAGCGTTCACCCAAAGAGGCGAATGAAGAAGCCCTGGAATTGCTCGCCCGCGTCGGCCTGGCCGACAAACGCAACAGCTACCCGATCGAACTGTCGGGTGGTCAGCAGCAACGCGTCGCCATTGCTCGTGCATTGGCCATGCGCCCCAAGTTGATGCTGTTCGATGAACCCACTTCGGCACTCGACCCGGAACTGGTCGGTGAGGTGCTGTCGGTGATGCGCGATCTGGCGCAGACCGGCATGACCATGATCGTCGTCACCCATGAACTGGGCTTCGCTCGCGAGGTTTCCAACCGCATGGTGTTCATGGACGGCGGGCAGATCGTGGAGGCTGGAAGCCCCGAAGAAATACTAATAAGTCCGCAAAACCCTCGCACCCAAAGCTTCATTTCTGCCGTTCGAACCTAAGGGCCTGGCTCGAAAATCAAGAGCCGCCTCACAACACTCATAAGAGAACGACCATGAAGAACTTCGTTATTCCAGCAGTACTCGCCGGCGTTATGGCATCCGGCTTCACTTTCGCTGCCGAATTGCCGGCCAGCATCAAGGCCAGGGGCGAGGTCGTTGTGGCGATCATGCCGAACTACCCGCCGATGGACTTCAAGGACCCGGCCACCAACACCCTCACCGGCCTCGACGTTGACCTGGGCAACGCCTTGGCCGAACGTCTGGGTGTGAAGATCAAATGGCAGGAAACCGGTTTCGAGCAAATGATCAACGCCCTGACCACCGACCGCGTCGACATGGTGATGTCGGGCATGACCGACACCGCCGAGCGTCAGGCCAGTGTGACCTTCGTCGACTACTTCACCAGCGGTCCGCAGTTCTACACCTTGCAGAAAAACAAGGACACGAACGAGATCATCGACCTGTGCGGCAAGAAAGTCGGCACCAGCCGACGTACCACCTTCCCGGCGGAAATCGCCGAGTGGAGCAAGGCCAACTGCGAAGCCGACGGTAAGCCTGCGATCAACGTGATCGGCACTGAAGGCTCGGCAGACGCCCGCGCGCAACTGCGTCAAAGCCGTATCGACGCGGCCATGCAGGGCAGCGAAACCCTGCCGTACCTCAAGACCCAGGAAAAGGACATGTACAAAACCGTGGGCCTGCCGATTTCCAAGCAGTTCACCGGGCTGGGCGTGAGCAAGAAAAAACCTGAGCTGAGTGAAGCGGTGAAAGTGGCGATGCAGAGCATGGTCGATGACGGCAGTTACCAGGCGATCCTGAAGAAGTGGGATCTGGAACTGGGTGCGATCAAGACGGTGACGGTGAACGCTGGCAAATAATCGCACAGACGACCTCATTCCACTGTAGGAGCGAGCCTGCTCGCGATAGCGGTGTGTCAGGCGACGAAGATGTTGAATGTGCCGGCCTCATCGCGAGCAGGCTCACTCCTACAAGGGGCTGGTGTTTACTTGAATATTGTTGGAGCACCGCAGATGTCCTCCTCCCCCCAACCCACCTGGCCCGGCCGGCACAAAGCCTGCCTGGCCCTGGCCTTCGACCTTGACGGCCCCACCGGCGATGCCATGCTCAACGGCTCCATCTGGCGCAAGCCCGAGTATTTCGGCTTTGGCGGTTATGGCCCGTACCGGGCGCTGCCGCGGATTCTCGATCTGCTCGACGAATTCCGTCTGCCGACGACGTTCTTTGTCCCGGCCTGGGTCGTGGAGAACTGGCCGAAACAGTGTCAGGCGATTGTCGAGCGCGGGCATGAGGTGGCTTATCACGGCTACAAACACGAATCCTTCTACGCCCTGACGCTTGAACAGCAAAAGGACGTGATGAAGCTGTCCCGCGAGGTGTTCTGGAAGCACCTGCACATCCGCGCCGAAGGTTTCCGCACGCCGTCCGGCGACTGGCGGGCCGAAACCCCGGCGATGCTGGTGGAGGCCGGCGTGACTTACTCCAGCAGCATGCGCGGCGATGACCGGCCGTACCTGGTGAATGTACCGGGCCACGCCACGCCGCTGGTGGAAATCCCCGGTCGCTGGGAAATGGACGACTACGCCTCCATCGCCTATACCCGCGCGCCGGACTTCCCTTCGGGGCTGGACCGCACCGCCAGCTACGCCCTGACCCTGGACAACTGGTGCCGCGAATACGACGGCGCCATGGATGAAGGGCTGTGCCTGACCACCCTGTTCCACCCCAAGATCACCGGCAAACCAGGACGCATCCTGTTGCTGGAAAAACTCTTCGAACACATGCGCCAACGCGACGACGTCTGGTTCGCCACCTGCCGCGATGTTGCCCAGTGGTGGCTGAAGGAGCATCACCATGGCTGATTCCACTGTCTGGCCCAAGGGCTATCGCTGCGCCGTGGTACTGACCGTCGACTACAACGACATCCACGGCATTCTCACCCAGGCCCCGCAAGTCGCCGGACGCGACAAGACCCTGTCGGTCTGGCGCTACGGCACCCAACGCGGGGTCGAGCGTTTGCTCGCTTTGTTCAAGGAGCTCGGAGTTCCCAGCAGCTGGTTCGTACCCGGTATCGTTGCCGAGGAAAACCCCGGGCATATTCGTGCAATCCAGGCGGGCGGGCATGAGATTGCCTGCGCCGGGTATCACCATCAGAACTACGACAGCCTCGACCTCGCCGCGCAGAGCGCCGACATCGCCAAAGGATGCGCGGCGTTGACGGCGTTGACCGGCCAGCGTCCCACCGGTTTGCGCATCCCGGCCGGCAACGGTTCACCGGGCTTCATCGAGGCGTTGAGGGATCAAGGCATTCGCTGGTCGTCGTCCTGGCGTGGTGATGACTTGCCGTTCGCTCACCCGACCGCGCCCGACGTGATCGAGTTGCCCCTGCATTACGAGCTGGAGGACGAACCCTACTTCGCCTTCAATCTCAGCCCGGCGGTGCCGCCGGCGCAATCGCGGATCGCATCCTACAGCCACACCCTGGGCAACCTGCAAATGGACTTCGCCGGGTTTCATCGCTTCGGCCTGTGCTACGTGCTGCGCCTGCATCCGGAAGTCATCGCTACGCCGGGACGCATTGGTGTGTTGCGTGAATTGCTTGAGGGGATTTTGCAGCACGATGACGTATGGATCGCTACCGGTGCAGATGTCGCCCGGTGGTGGGCGCAATCCGCAACGCCGATCACTGAAGATCATCCGGCGTCGGTGTATGAGCGGCATTATCGGGACTACGTGCTATGACAGAGCGCATGCAACGACTGGCGAAATTTTGCGTGGATACGCGGTTCGAGGACCTGCCGCCCGCTCTGGTGGAACAAGCCAAGCGTCACATCCTCGATACTGTCGGCGCGACCCTCGCCGGGGCAGACAGCGAAATAGCGAAAACGGCACGGCAGGTATTCCAAGACGAAACGGGCGACACCTTGGTCTGGAGCACTCGCCAGCGGGTCGGCGCCGCTCAGGCAGCCATGCTCAACGGCATCGCCGCCCATGCCCTGGAACTGGACGACACCGGTGGCTGCGACCACTCCGGCGCCGTAGTGCTGCCGGCGGTCATGGCGGCGGTGTCGATGGCCGGGCAACCGGTGAGCGGCCGCGAGTTCATCACGGCCGTGGTGATCGGTTACGAAGTCGGGCGCCGGGTGCTCGAAGCCTGCGGCGGCTACTCAGCCCATAACGGCGCTGGCTGGCACTCCACGGCGACCTGCGGGGTGTTCGGCGCGGCGGCGGCCAGTGCACGGATTTTTCGATTGAATGCCGGGCAAACCTTGTCGGCACTGGGCATCGCCGGCAGCTTCAGCGGTGGTTTGTGGGCTTTCATCCACGACGGCTCGCAAAGTAAAAAACTGCACAGTGGCCGGGCCGCCGAAGGGGGGTTGCTGGCGGCGCGGTTTGCGCAGCAGGGCATCAGTGGCCCAACAAGGTTGTTCGAGGATGTCTGGGGCGGTTTTTTGCAGACACTTGCCAGCGCCACCTCAACCCCCGAAGCACTGGATGCCGATCTCGGCGCCGTATGGAAACTCGCCCGCTGCTCGATCAAGCCCTACGCCTCGTGTCGCGGCACGCATTCGGCCATCGACGCGTTGGGGCTTTTGCTCGACCAATTGAATGTGCCAGTGGATCAGGTCGAAGACATACAGGTTTCGCTGTGCAGTTTTCTCAAGGACATGTGTGGCGGCCAGGATGTCGGCACCCTCGCGGCGGCGCAGATGAGCCTGGCGTATGCACTGGCGGCACGGCTGGTACATGGCCATTGTCGATTGCAGGCCTATGACGATGACGCGCGCAACGATCCACGCATTGTCCAGTGGATGTCACGCATTCGCCTTGATGTGGACCCGCTGCTGTCCGCGGATGGCGAGCCTGTGGTGACACTGCGGACCGTGGACGGTYGGCAAGCGAGCCTGTGCGTTGAAGTGCCGTTGGGCGCGCCGGGTAATCCGCTGAGTGATGCGCTGCTTGCGGAGAAGTTTTTCAGTTTGGCGATGCGGGTCATGTCCCGGGAACGGGTTGAGGAACTGCTCGGGCAGTTGTGGCGGATTGAAGAACTGGAATCGGTTCGTACTCTGGATCGGTGGTTGACTTGATGTTTGTGCCATCCGCAAGGGCCTCATCGTCGGAACGCCGCCCGGAGCAAGCCCGCTCCTACAGGTACTGCAGCGCTTTTGTGGGAGCGGCGGTGCGACGATTCGACTTGCCCGCGATGGCAGCGACGCGATATTGCGGCGAACACCAACAATCTGAATAAGGACATTTGCACCACCGTGGCCACTTACTCGCTCGTTATCCGCCGCTTGATGATCGTTTCATTGACCATCGTGGTCAGCCGCGCCATCACCAGCCCCTTGCTCACGCTGTTCCTGAGCAACAAGCTGGGCCTCAACCAACAGGACGTCGGCTTGCTGCTCGGTATCGCGGTGTTCATCGCCACCCTGCTGGCTCTTTATGGCGGCTATATCATCGACCGCCTGGAAAAGCGCCGGCTGCTGATCCTGGCGATGCTCTCCAGCGCCATCGGCTTCGTGCTGCTGACCTTTGCCGAAAACCTCTACCTGACCACCGCCACCCTGGTGATCACCGAGACCGCGTCAGCGCTGTTCCTCATCGGCTCCAAAGCGATCCTCAGCGAAAACCTGCCCATGGGCCAGCGAGCCAAGGCGTTTTCCCTGCGCTACACGCTGACCAACATCGGCTATGCCACAGGTCCCATGCTCGGTGTGGTGATTGCCGGGGTCTATCCGATCGCACCGTTCCTGATTGCCGGTGGCATCGCGTTCTTCAGCATCTTCCTGATGACAGGCATTCCCAGGGATTCGGCGCAGCCACCCGCCATTGGGCAACCCCAGAGTTTCCTGAAAACCCTGATCACCCTGAAAAACGACCGCACCCTGATCATGTTCACTTGCGGCTGCCTGCTCAGCACCGTGGTGCACGGGCGTTACACCCTCTACTTGTCGCAATACCTGCTGGTGACCCACGACTCCAAACGCGCCCTGGAAATCATGGCCGCCCTGCTCGCCTGCAACGCCATCAGCGTAATCCTGCTGCAGTACCAGATCGGCCGGTTCCTCAGTCGCGAGAAGCTGCGCTACTGGATTGCCGCGGGCACCAGCCTGTTCATCCTTGGCCTGATCGGCTTCAGCCTGGCCGACAGCATGGTGAGTTGGTGCGTGGCGATGTTCATCTTCACCCTTGGTGAAATGATCATTTACCCGGCCGAATTCCTCTTCATCGACACCCTGGCCCCGGAAGAGCTGCGCGGCAGTTACTACGGTGCCCAGAACCTGGCGGCCCTCGGTGGCGCCCTGAGCCCGGTGATTTGTGGTTTTCTATTGATGCACACCCCCGCACCCACAATGTTCTATGCCTTGAGCGCACTGACCGCGATGGGTGGGTTCCTGTGCTTCATGAGCGGTCGTCGGGTGGCTCCAGTGCAAAAATAATGCACTGGAACTGCATCAATATGAACCTTTCAACCGTCAGTCCCACCTTGGGCACCGGGTCAATACATGCACCACGCCATCCGCCAGCACCATCACCCCCGGCACACCCGCTGCACGCAAGGCCTGTTCGTCCAGTCGGGTGACATCACGCAGCTGGACCCGCACTCGCGTTATCGCAATGCGTTGTTGCGACGCCAGGTTATCCAGCCCACCCAGCGCGGCGACCACGCTCGACGGCAGGTCCGTAGAACGCAGGGCCGCCACCTTCGGCTCATCCACCAGCAGATCCGGGGTCAATGCCTTCCAGAACGCCCGTTGCATTTTCTCGAACATGTTCAGTTCTCCAACACCTGTGAAGTTTCGACCATCGCCTGCTGCTGCGAAGACAAGGCCTCGCGGACCTGCTCAGCGCTCTCCAGCCCGAGTATCTGATGCGCGACTGCCTGACAGTCGCTGAGCTCGACCTCGCGAATTGCGGCTTTGATCGCCGGAATCAGTGGCACGCTGACCGACAGTTCATCCACCCCCAGCCCCAGCAACAGTGGCACCGCCAGAGTCTCCGAAGCCAGCGCCCCACACACCCCGACCCACTTGCCATGGGCATGGGCGGCCTTCACGGTGCTGGCGATCAGACGCAGTACCGAGGGGTGAAAACTGTCGGCCTGGCTGGCCAGACGTGGGTGATCGCGGTCCATGGCCAGGGTGTATTGGGTCAGGTCGTTGGTGCCTATGGAGAAGAAATCCACCTCGGGGGCAAACAGGTCCGCCATCAATGCCGCGGACGGGACTTCGATCATGATGCCCAGTTTCGGCAGCGCCTTGAGCCCGAGCGCCAGCGCCTCTTCTTCCAGCATCTGCCGCGCCAGGCGCAGCTCCGACAACTGGCTGACCATCGGCAGCATGATGTGCAGACGGGCCAGACCGGCGCTGCTCAGAATTGCCCGGAACTGCTCGCGCAACAGCTGCGGACGCTCCAGGCACAAGCGAATTCCGCGCATGCCCAGAAACGGATTGGCCTCGCTGTCCATTGGCACGTAGGCCAGCGGTTTGTCGCCGCCCACATCCAGTGTGCGCACCACCAGATTGCGCTCTGGCCCAAGGGCCCGGGCAATGGCGCTGTAAGTGACCGCTTGCTCGTCATGGCTGGGCGCGTTGTTGCGCTCCAGATAAAGAAACTCCGAACGCAGCAGACCGACACCCTCGCCGCCTAGCGCCATCGCCTGCTCGACCTCAAGCAGCGAGGCAACGTTGGCCGTCACCTCGAAATGATGGCCGTCACGGGTACAGGCCGCCAGCGAAGCCTGCTCGAGTTCGCGCTGATGCCGTTGCCGTTGCTGCTGACGTTTGCCATGCAGCTGTTCGATAGCCGACAGATCAGGGTCCAGGTGCAACTCACCCTTGTCCGCATCGAGCAGCACTCGGGTTCCGCTGGCCAGCGACAGCACCTGCACCGGTAAACCACACACCGCCGGCAAACCCAAGGCCTGGGCGAGTATCGCCACATGGCTGGTCGCACCGCCGCCCACGGTGGCGAAACCCAACACCTTGTCGGTATCCAGGGCAGCGGTCTGCGACGGTGTCAGTTGTTCGGCAATCAAAATCGCCTGGTCCGGCAACTCCCAGATACCGTCCGGCACACCGAGAATCAGCTTGAGCACGCGCTGGCCAACATCCATCAGGTCCAACGCCCGCTCGGCCAACAAGGTGTTGTCCAGCGACTTGAACAGCGTAGCGGTGGCTTGAGTGGCACTGTTCCAGGCAAACGCCGCGCTCTTGCCCTCGGCAATCAGGGCCTGGGCTTGCTCCAGCAGGCTCGGGTCTTCCAGTAACTCCTGATGTGCCTTGAAGATATCCTCCTGCGCCTTACCTTTCGCGTTGTCGCGCAAGTGTTGCAGCGCCTGCGTCGCGCGGGTCAGCGCACGCTCCAGCGATTCTCGCTCCACGCGTTGATCCGCGGCAAACTCAGGCACCTCCAGGGTGCGCTCAGCCACCTGCACCACCTGCCCAAAGGCCGAACCCGCCGAAGCACAGACACCGCGCAACAGCTTCGTCGACACCTCCTGCGCCTGAACCACCGGCGCTACGACCGCCACCGCAGTCACGGCCTCACCGCAGCCATCCGCTAGTAGTTGGGCCAGTGTGCTTATTGCCAATTCGGCATCTTCGCCCACCGCACTGACCTGCAGCGCATCGCCGTGAACCGTCTGCAACGCCATGATCGCCACCAGGGACTTGGCGTTGGCGCTGTGCTGCTGCTTGTGCAGGCAAATGCTTGCCGCAAAACCTTTCGCCGCCTGCGCAAAGATCGCCGCCGGCCGCGCGTGCAGGCCATTGGCGTTGGGCAGGTGGACCGGTTTGGAGAACAGCGCTTCGCCCTCCTCCTGCGCAACGCTGGAACGCGGATCGCCGAGGCTCAGGCGCAACACGGGCTGTGCACACGCCACCAGACCATCGTCAGGTGTCAGCAGGCTGAAGGGCTCGCCACTGACCAACAGCATCAAGGTCAACAGGCTGCGGGCATGCAGGGCTACATAGTCGGCATCGAACTCGAACAACGGCTGTCCGGCCTCGACACGCTGGCCCTGCTCGACCAAGGCGCGGAACCCCTTGCCCGCCAGGTTCACGGTGTCCAGACCAATGTGCAGCAACACCTGTACGCCGCTGTCATCGGTGATGCTGATCGCATGGCCACTGTGTTGAAGGTTGCTGACCACGCCGGCCAACGGCGCGCAAAGGGTCTGCGAGGTCGGATCGATGCACAGGCCGTCGCCGATCACCCGGCTGGCGAACACCGGATCCGGCACGTGATCAAGTGGCACCAGCACCCCGGACAGCGGCGCCAGCAATTGCAATGGTTGGGTTATGGTCATGACTTCACCTGCGGTTTTGTTCTTTGAAGTGCCGATGGAGCGCGTGCTCCGACAGCATCGCTTATTTCCACCAGTACTCGACTTGCAATCCGACGTTCGCACCATGCAGCGCCGTGCCGAACGCGCCGGTATCGGACAACGCCGAACCTTGTGCCAGTTCGTTGGCTGCACGCTTGGCCGCTTCGTTCCAGCTGGCATAGGTGTAGTACAAACGCACTTCGGGACGTTCCCAGAACCCCGGGCCTTTTGGCGACCAGGTTGGGACAAAGGAGAATTTACTCAACTTGCGCGTACCTCCTGGGGCCTCGACCTGATCGTGTCCCAGCTCAGTCACCAACTTGAATTGGTCAGTGATCGCGTAAGCCGGGCGAACGCCCAGGGAAATCCAGTTCTGGCCGTTACCGTCCGGGCGGATATCCTTCTGATAGACCGCTTCGACCTGACCACCAAAACGCGGTGTCACTTGCCAGTCGAAGAACTCCACCAGCCGGTAGCTCTTGTTGCTGTCGTCCAGGCCCACATCGCCGGTGTAACCCAACCCGGTGCCAGGCCCTTCGCCGTATTGCAGCGCCAGTTTGTTCTTACCGCCGAGGAAGTCTTTCTGCACATGCTGGGCGGTGATGGCCCAACCTGCGTGCGCATCGCTGCGGTCAGGTTTTTCGATGTAACTGAGGCCAAACTCCAGTTCACCGCCGGGGTTGGTCTGAAAACCTGCGACGTTGAAATCCTGCCGGGTGACATAATCCTTCTGGTACAGGTTGTCCTTGCGCGAAAAGGCGTAGCTGTATTTCAGGTCGCCGATCTTCACATCCTCGATACCACCACCCGTCGCGCTCTGGTTCCAGTAGTAGAAGTCGGAAATATGGATGTCGTTTCGTTTGTAATAACGCCGCCCGACCCACAACGAACCACCATTGAGACTCGGCAGGTTCGACCATTGTGCATACATCTGCGGCATGCGCACCGAGCCGTTATCACCGTTGAACGTCAGGTCTTTGTCGTACTGGTTGTACAACGAAGCCATGCCGTCGACGCTCAGCACCGAGCCGTCGTCCAGGGAGTACACGTCCTGACGCAACTCCAGCTCGGCGTATTGCTCGCATTCGTTGCCCAAGCGGTATTTCGACTGAGCACCCTGCAGTTGAAAACACTGCTGAGGACCGCTGTTGACCGAGGTCCCGACGCCGCTACGCAAATAGCCGGCGAACTCCAAAGCCTGGGCCGAGAACGGCAACATCAGGCATGCGCACGATGCTGCAAGTTTGCGATTAATTATGGTTTTCAAGAGCCACCTCATTATTTTTATTGTGCTCATCCGGTAAAATCTGCGCGCAAGAAACCCCACGCAGTGCTCTGCGCGTTGTTTGAAGAGCGTGTTTTTTAGTGGTCGGTCAGGTGCAGGACGAACGACTCGTACGGCCGCAGGAACAGCTGCCGACTACGTGTCACACAATCCGGGAAGTTGCTGATCACCAGGCGTTGCAACATGCAGTCGGTGATTACCCGCTCCGGCAACTCGACTTCACACGCCGTGCCATAGAAGTTATTCACCACCAGCAGACGCTCGCCTTCGCCTTCACGCAGGTACACCCAGACCTGCGGGTGCGTGGGCAAGAGCTGGCGATACACGCCGTCCTGAATCAGCGGTTCGCTGTGGCGCAGGGCAATCAACTGGCGATAGTGGTGCAGCACCGAAGTCGTGTCGTCGAGTTGGTTTTCGACGTTGATCTGCGTGGCGTTGGCCGGCACGCCGATCCATGGTTCGGCACTGCTGAAACCGGCATTGGGTTGCGTGTTCCAGTGCATCGGGGTGCGACTGTTGTCGCGGGATTTCTGCATGATCGCGCTCATGCTCGATGCCTCGGACTCCCCGGCATCACGCTTGAGCCGGAAGATGTTCAGCGTCTCGACATCGCGGTACTGCTCGATGCTCTCAAAGCCCGGGTTGGTCATGCCCAACTCTTCACCCTGATAAATGAACGGCGTGCCCTGAAGAAAATGCAGCGCGGTGCCGAGCATCTTCGCCGACACCACGCGGTGTTCGCCGTCATCACCAAACCGCGAAACCACTCGCGGCTGATCGTGGTTACACCAGAACAGCGCATTCCAGCCGCCACCGGCCTGCATGCCGGTCTGCCAGTCGGAAAGGATGCGCTTGAGTTCGAGGAAGTCGAAGTCAGCGCGAACCCACTTCTGCAAGTTCGGGTAATCAACCTTCAGGTGATGAAAGTTGAAGGTCATCGACAGTTCTTTCGAGTCCGGCCGCGAGTAACGAATGCAATGTTCCAGGCTGGTGGAGGACATCTCGCCGACGTTGATCAGGTCATGGCCTTCGAAGACTTCGCGGTGCATTTGCTGCAAGTAGTCGTGCACGTTCGGGCCATCGGTGTAGAAACGCCGACCGTCGCTGTTGTCCTCGGGAAAGTCCGCCGGCTTGGAGATCAGGTTGATCACGTCCAGGCGGAAACCGCCCACGCCCTTGTCACGCCAGAAGCGCATCATCTTGAAGACTTCAGCGCGCACCTGCGGATTATCCCAGTTCAGGTCGGCCTGAGTGTGGTCGAACAGGTGCAGAAAGTACTGACCGGTTTGCGCCTCGAACTCCCAGGCGGAACCGCCGAACTTGGACTCCCAGTTGTTCGGCTGATCACGCCAGATGTAGAAGTCACGGTACGGGTTATCAAGGCTGCTGCGCGCTTGCTGAAACCAGGTGTGCTCGACGGAAGTATGGTTGACCACGATATCGAGCATCAGCTTGATGCCCCGCCTGCCGGCTTCGGCGATCAGCAACTCGCAGTCAGCCATGGTCCCGTAGCTCGGGTCGATGGCGTAGTAGTCGCTGATGTCGTAGCCATTGTCGCGCTGGGGCGAACGCAGGAACGGGGTGATCCACAGACAATCGACACCCAGCCATTGCAGGTAATCGAGCTTGGCCACCACCCCGAGCAGATCGCCCGTGGGGTTGCCGGCGTGGCTGTGAAAACTCTTCGGGTAGATCTGGTAGATCACCGAACGCTGCCAGTCTTGCATGGCGTATTCCTTCAATTGATTTTGTACTGGCCCTGAGGGCCTCATCGTCGGATCGCCGCCCGGAGCGAGCTCGCTCCCACAGTTGATCGCATTCCAATGTGGGAGCGAGCTCGCTCGCGATGGCGATCTATCAGGCGACCCGGTAACCCGGCCGGACAATCTTCATGCTCAAGCCACAGGTCAAAACGAACGGCACGACCATGGCGATGACCATCCCGACCACGAACATCGGAATGAACTGCGGGATGATCGAGATGAAACCGGGCAAGCCACCGACACCGATCGCCGAGGCCTGAACCTTGTTCAGCGACAGGAACATGCAGCCCAGCGCCGAGCCGATCAACGCTGCGTAGAACGGAAACTTGTAGCGCAGGTTGACGCCGAACATCGCCGGCTCGGTGATGCCGAAATAGGCGGAAATCGCTGAGGTCGAGGCCATGCTTTTATCCCGCGCACTGCGGGTCATGTAGAACACCCCGAGCGCCGCGCTGCCTTGTGCGAGGTTGGACATGACGATCATCGGCCAGATGAACGTGCCGCCCTGCGTCGAGATCAGTTGCAGGTCCACGGCGAGGAACATGTGATGCATGCCGGTAATCACCAGCGGCGCATACAACAGACCGAATATCGCCCCGCCGACCATCGGTGCCAGGTCGAACAAGGTCACCACGCCTTCGGTGATCAGAATCCCCAGGTGACGGGTCACCGGACCAATCACGGCCAGCGCCAACACCCCGGTCACGACGATCGTGGTAATCGGCACCACCAGCAGTTGAATGGCATTGGGTACCCGCGCCCGCAGCCATTTTTCAATGACGCTCATGACGTAGGCGGCCAGCAGGATCGGCAGAATCTGACCCTGGTAGCCGACCTTCTCGATCTTGAACCAGCCAAAAATATCGAAGTACGGCAGGCTCTGGCCGTCCAGCCCGGCCACCGCCTTGCCGTAGTTCCAGGCGTTGAGCAGGTCCGGGTGAACCAGCATCAGACCCAGCACGATGCCAAGGATTTCACTGCCGCCAAAACGCTTGGCTGCCGACCAGCCGACCAGCGCCGGGAGGAACACGAACGAGGTGTTGGCCATCAGATTGATCAAGCTCCAGACACCGTCCAGCGTCGGGTAGGCCTCAAGCAGGGTCTTGCCGGCAATGAACATGCCTTTGGCGCCGATCAGGTTGTTCACCCCCATCAGCAGACCGGCAATGATCAGCGCCGGCAAAATCGGCATGAACACATCGGAGAACACCCGCACCAGACGCTGCATGGCATTGGTTTTATCGACGCCCTTTTTTTTCACGTCGGCGATGGTCGACACGGCGAGACCGGTTTGCCGCCGCAGCTCGGCGTAGACCTTTTCCACTTCGCCGGGGCCGATGACCACCTGGAACAGGCCGCCGGTAAAGAACGAGCCTTTGACCAGATCGATCTGGTTCAGCGTGGCGCTGTTGACCAGACTCGGGTCCTTGAGGGCCAGGCGCAGCCGTGTGACGCAATGCGCGGCCTGCTCGAGGTTGTCGCTGCCACCGAGGCTGTGCATCAGCTCAGTGACGATATTCGGATAGTCGTGGCTCATGCTTGTTCTTCCACTGTAGTTTTTTGTTATTGGCAGCACGCCGAAGCGAAAAGTACTCGTCTGTACGAGTTATTGCAACAACTCGTACAGACGAGTTTGATTTTGTTTATCCTGAACCCGGCAGGCGGCGATATTTCCTACCTTCGAAGTCAAAGAATCCCAAAGCCGCATAGACAAACCCCTACCCTGCCCTTAAGGTTCGAAACCTTGAGTACAGCGCGGCATAGAGCCATCCCCATGAGTAAATACAACCAGATCTACAGCGATCTGCTTGCCAGCATCACCACCGAACGACTGGAGCGCGGCGCCCGACTGCCTTCCGAAACCGAATTGATGGAGAGTTACCGGGCCAGTCGCGGTACTGTGCGCCAAGCCATAGAACTGCTTCAGGAACGCGGCTTCGCGCAAAAAATTCACGGTAAAGGCACCTTCGTGCTGTCGCCTAATCCGATCGAATTCCAGCTCGGCGGCATCGTCAGTTTCCAGGAAACCCACCCAAGGCTGGGCAATGACGTCAGCACCGAGGTGGTGGCGTTCGAACAGTTTCCCCTGCAAGGTGCCTTGCGTGAACACCTGAATGCCGAAGAAGGTAGCCTGATCACGCGGATCAAACGCGTGCGTCGAATCGATGGCAAACGGGTCATCCTCGACATCAACCACTTCGTCGCCGATCTCATTCCGGGGCTCAATTGCGAGATTGCCGAGCATTCGATCTATGCCTTCATCGAACAGACGCTGCAACTGCAAATCAGCTATGCCCAGCGCACTATCGAAGCCGTACCGCGAAGCAAGGACGACCAGCAGCACCTTGATCTTGAGGGGCAGAGCCATGTGATCGTGGTCAGCAACCAGACCTTTTTGCAGGACGGCCGGCAGTTCGAGTACACCGAGTCGCGGCATACCCTGGACAAGTTTTACTTTTCGGATGTGGCCAGGCGATGAAAGCATCGGCAGCGATCTGGAACACGTCTGTTTTACAGCTTCTTGGTTTCCAAGGGTTCGGTAACTTTCAAGTACTGAGCGACTGCTCTATCGCAATACAAAAGAGTGAAGTCGTCGTGGTGTGCGGCCCTTCCGGCTATGGCAAATCAACGCTGATCAAAACGGTAAATGCACTGGAGCCTTTCCAGAAAGTCGAAATTGTTGTCGACGGTATCAGCCTCCCGGACCCGAAAACCAACCTGCCCAAGCTATGCAACCGGGTTGGCATGGTGTTTCAACACTTCGAGTTGTTTCCACGCCTTTCCGTGACGCAAAACCTGACGCTCGCCCAGATGAAGGTGCTCACCAACGCAACTCAAAGGCATTTTTCGCRCCCGGCTGGATGCTGCTGCCCAAGCGTGCACACTCGCGAGAAAGGGTGTCGTGCAGCCATTGACGGTCATCCCCTTCGGCGCGACAGAGGCGAAAGCGCCGCAAGCGGGTGGGTATCAAGTCCAGCGACTGCAGGTGCCCGCCCGGGTCCAGCGAGGCAAAGTATAGAAGCCCCAGGTCGCCGCGAAAGGCTGTGTAACCCTCGATGCCTTCGTAATCGTTCAGAAGATCACCGCAGCCATAGAGAATCAGGTGTTCGCGGTACACCTCGATGCCTTTGACGTGGTGCGAGGAATGCCCGTGCACCACGTCAACTCCGGCCTCGTCGATCAAGGCATGAGCGAACCGGACTTGCTCGCGCGGGATATCGAACCCCCAGTTGCCGCCCCAATGAATGGAGGCGACCACCAGATCCCGCGGTTTTTTGCCCTCGAGAATCCGTTTGGCCACATGGTGCAGGCTTTGCATCGACAGATCCTCCAGCCGCGCGACGCCCGCGCCCTTATCCGTGGCGGCCCAGTCCGACGCAATGCCGCTGTCGGGTGCGCCGAGGCCAAACACCAGCAAGCGCCGCCCGCCAGGCAGCAGCAACACGGCAGGCGCTTCGGCAGATTGCAGGTTGTGCCCGGCGCCGGCGCTGCATATACCATTGCTCGCCAGGGTCTCCAGCGTATCGGCCAGGCCGGCTGCCCCCCAGTCCAGCACATGGTTGTTGGCCAGCACGCAGCAGTCGATGCCGGCTGCGCTGATGGCCGGGAAGTTCTCCGGGCTCATGCGGTAATTGATGCCCTTTGGCTCCGGTCGTCCGCGGCGGGACACCGCAGTTTCCAGATTGATGATGCGTGCGTGTGGCTGGCGAAGTTCGAACTCATCCAGCGCAGCGCCCCAGACATAGGTGAAATCGACTGGGCGGGGAATCGAACCATTGATTCGTTCTGCCAGCCGGACGTAATCGCCGGCATTCTTGACGTAAGCTTCGTAAAGCCGCGGATCGCCAGGATGCGGCAGTACTGCGTCGATGCCGCGAGCAGTCATGACGTCGCCGCAGAGAAACAGCTTAAACGTATCGGTAACAGCTGCCATGGCACCCTCCCGAATATAAGTCGGGGGGATGTTTCCATCCCCCGGCTTATTATTACGCTGACATGTGAACAGGTAGAAACAAGCGTTTTACGCAGGGCTAATGGCCTCTATGCCCCATCCCGCTACTGATCCGGCCGCAGATTCGCTACTATGATTCCCCGCCTTCCTTGTCTGCGGATTTCTTCATTCTGGAGCCCGAATGCCTAGTCAAAAGGACATCGCCGCCGAAAGCGGCGCACCGATGATCCCTGAGCAGCGCCGTGAATTGATGCTGCGCCAGTTGCGCAAGCATCAGGTGCTGAGCGTTCATCAATTGATGGAAATGTTCGACTGTTCGCACATGACCGTACGCCGCGACATTGCGTTGCTGGAACAGGAAGGTCGTGCTTACTCGGTAACGGGTGGGGTGCGGATTGCCAGCCAGCTGCACAGTGAGCCCAGCCATCAGACCAAGGCGGTGGTCGAGTTGCCGCAGAAGCAGGCCATGGCCAGGCTCGCCGCCCGGCTGCTGCATGCCGACATGACGATTTACCTGGATGCGGGAACCAGCACGCTGGAAATTGTCCCCTACATCAAGGCGCTGTCCGGCATGACCGTGGTGACGAACGACTTCGGCATTGTCCAGGCGCTGATCGAAGCGCCCCATGTCACGGTGATTCATACCGGCGGGCAACTGGATCACTCCAATCAATCGTGCGTGGGCGGCCTGGCGGTTGCCACCTTGCGTCAGGTCGTCACCGATATCGCGTTCATATCGACCAGCTCATGGGATTTGCGTCGCGGCCTCACCACGCCTTCGGCGCTGAAGGTTGAGGTCAAGCAAGCCGCGATGCAATCGGCTGCGCAAGTGGTGCTGGTGGCCAGCAGTTCGAAATACGGCACCTTCAGTATGTACAGGATTGCCGGGCTCGAGCAGTTCGACATCATCCTCAGCGATGACGCGTTGACCCCTGCGGCAGCCGACGGCATCCGCAAGCAGGGTGTCGAACTGTTGCTGCCGGCTGACAATACACCGGAGTGAAACGACGGGCTCCTGCTTCCGGCGGAGCCCGTCGCCGCCCTCCTCTATAGTGCCTGGCGAGCCTTCCAGTCGCGCAACCACTGTAAACCGGCAGACGTATTGCCTCGCGGCCGGTATTCGCACCCTACCCAGCCGTCATAACCCAACTGGTCGATCAGCTCGAACAGATAGGGATAATTGACTTCCCCCAGGCCCGGTTCATGCCGGTCGGGCACGCCGGCGATCTGGATATGGCCGATACCATCGAAGTCCCGACGCAGTTTGGTGGCCAGGTCGCCCTCGACGATTTGGCAGTGGTAGCAGTCGAACTGAACCTTCAGGTTACTGGCACCCACTTCCTTGCAGATGGCCTGGGCCTGATCCTGGCGGTTGAGGAAAAAGCCAGGCATGTCTCGCGTATTGATCGGCTCGAGCAATACTGTCACGCCTGCCTTGGCCGCCCGGGCGGTGGCATAGGCGAGGTTTTCCAGGTAAACGCCGTGATGCCGTGGGCGATCGCTTTCCGACGGCAAGAGCCCGGCCATCACATGGATGCGTGAATTGCCCAGCACACCGGCGTATTCCAGGGCGCGATCAAACCCGCTACGAAATTCACTCTCCCGGCCGGGCAACGACACCGTGCCCCGCTCCCCCGCAGCCCAATCACCGGGCGGCGCGTTGAACAGTGCCTGTACCAGGCCGTTGTCGCTCAAGCGTTGCTTGAGTTCTTCCGCGCTGTAGTCGTAGGGAAACAGATACTCCACTGCTTCAAAACCGTCAGAGGCAGCGGCGGCGAAGCGATCCAGAAACTCATGTTCCGGGTAGAGCATGCTGAGGTTGGCAGCAAAACGAGGCATGGTAGCTCCTGAGATAAAGGGTTAGACAAAAGGCCAGATCAACAGGGTAATACAGAAACCCAAGGTGCCGAGCAAGGTGGTCAATACCGTCCAGGTGCGCAAACCGTCGGCCACATTCAGCCCCGCCAGCTTGGTGAAGATCCAGTAACCGGCGTCATTGATATGGGACATGGCCAACCCGCCACCGCCCATGGCCAGGCACAGCAGGGCCATGTGGTTCGGGGTGAGATTGAGGGTCGCAATCAGCGGGCTGATGATGCCGGCAGTGGTCACCAGCGCCACCGTGGTCGATCCCTGCACTGCGCGTAGTAGCATGGTCAGCAGAAAGCCCAGGGCCAGAACCGGCAGACCGGTGGTGCGCAGCATATCGGAGACCACGGCACCGATTCCGGTGTCCACCAGCACCTTGCCGAACACACCGCCGGCACCGGCAATCAGAATCACCATGGCCACACCGGGCAAGGCCGAACCGATCACGTCAGACACCTGAGTGCGGCTCCAGCCCCGACGCGAACCCAGCAGCCAGGCACACAGCAAGGTGTCGATCAGCAGCGCCACCAGCGGTGCGCCGAGCACGGTCATGATGCCGCGCAGGACCGATTCGGCAGGCAGCAACGAGGTGGACAGAGTCCCCAGCAGAATCAGAATGATCGGTAGCGCGATCAGGCTGACGATCAGGCCAAACCCTGGTGCCGGCGCTGGCGGCAACTTGGAAACGATGCTGCTGACGGACTCTTCCAGGCCCATGTGTGATACGGCTTCAGCCGCTCGCTCAGCGCTCTTGTCGTTGCCGTTGGACCAGGCGACCAGATCCTCGTTGGTGACATGCGGGCCATAGACTTCCGCACGAATATCGTCGGTCATTGGATACACCCGACGGGTCATGCGCCCGGCCACGCGGTAGCCGACATAGCAAAGGAATGCGGTGAGCGGCAGACCGAACATCAGCACGCGGCCCAGGTCCGCACCCAATTGACTGGCGGCGGCCACTGCGCCCGGGTGTGGCGGCAGAAAGGCGTGGACAGTCAACAAGGCCGCGCACATCGGCAGCGCAAACACCAACAGCGGCTTACGCGCACTTCGGGCAACACCATAGGCCAGCGGCATCAGGATGATCACGCCCACTTCGAAGAACACCGGTACCCCGACCATGAAACCGGCAATCGTCAACGCCAGGGGCGTACGCCGGTTGCCGAAACGGGTAATCAGGGTCTTGGCCAGCGCCTCGGCACCGCCGGAGAGCTCGATGATCCGACCGATCATCGCACCCAGGGCAATGATGATGGCGATATGGCCCAGGGTCTTGCCCATGCCGCCTTCGATGGTGGCGACCAGATCCGCCGGTTTCACCCCGGCCACCAGCGCCACCAGAATGCTCACCAGCATCAACGCCACGAAGGGCTGGAACTTGTACTTGAGCACCAGGAACAACAACAGCGCGATGCCCACCCCGGCAGTAATCATCAGGATTAACGGGCTCATTTCACAAACCCTCCACGCCGGGTAAATGAAAGAGTACAGCCAATGGATCTGAACATGCCGCAGTGAAGGTGAGTCATACCTGGATTTCCTGTTGTTATTGTTTTTTCAGGCAAGCCGGGGCCGTCGAGAGTCCCTGTGCGTCTCCCGGGCAGTGCCTGTGTTATCGATCTGTCGTGTTCTATCGTGTTCTATCGTTTTAAAAGAATTCAGCGCTCTACCAGTGCGCACCGAAGGTCTCTCGCAGTTCGTCCAGCGCCGCCTGATTCAGCGGTTCCGGCTTGGGATTGCTCATCAGCCAGAGTCGCGCGGTTTCCTCGAGCTCTTCCAGGGCGTAGCTGGCCCTGGAGACCGAACTCTCCCAGACCACTGGCCCAAGCCGTTCGAGCATCACGCCGCGAACACTGTTGGCCAGTTGCGCGACCTGTTCGGCAACCTTCGGCGAACCGGGTCGCTGGTAGGCAATCAACGGGATATGTCCGACTTTCATGACCTGATATGGCGTCAGCGGCGGCAAAATGTCGTTCGCCTGCCAGACACCTGCGAGCGTCAACGCCACCAGATGGGTGGAGTGGGTATGCACCACGCCGCCGACATTCGGGTTGCGGTCATAGACCTGGCGATGCAACGCAAGGGTCTTCGAAGGCTTGTCGCCGGACACCCATTCGCCGGCCAGATTGACCTTGGCGATGGTCGCCGGATCGAGGCGCCCGAGGCAGACGTCCGTCGGCGTGATCAACCAGCCGTCATCCAGGCGCGCGCTGATATTGCCGGCGCTGCCAACGGTGTATCCGCGCTCGTAAAGGCTGCGGCCAACCTCACAGATTTCTTCGCGCAGGGCGTTCTCGTTGCTCATTGCGCAGCTCATTGTGCACCCCCGGCCCGGGCGAGTTGGTTCAAGGCTTTACTGAAGAAATCCCGGCCACCGAAGTTGCCCGACTTGAGAGCCAGCGCTAAAGGTTCGTCGGTATTGCTGACAGTCGCCGGTACACCCGGATCGATCTGCGCGCCGATTTGCAGCAGCTGCACGCCCAGTGCCTGAACCACAGCGCCCGAGGTTTCTCCGCCGGCGATCACGAAACGGCGCACGCCGCTCTGGCGCAGACCCTGGGCAATTTCGCCAAAGGCGTTTTCCACCAGGCTACCGGCCTGCTCGACGCCCAGTTGCTGTTGCACCAACTTGACCTCATCCGGTGAGCTGGTGGCGTAGATCAATACGGTTTGCTCGTTATCACGGGCAAAGGCCAAGGCTTGCGCCACCACCGGTTTCCCCGCCGCCAAGGCCAACGGATCAATCCGCAAAGCCGGCCGGCCGGCTTCGAGCCAGGCGGCCACTTGCCCATTGGTGGCGATCGAAGCACTGCCGGCCAACACCACTTCCCCGCCGGACACCGCCGGAAGTTTCGAGGCGTCGAGATCGCGCAGTTTGCCGGCGCGACGGAAGTTTTCCGGCAGGCCCAGGGCCAGCCCCGAACCACCCGTCAACAGCGGCAGATCGGCGCAGGCGGCACCGAGGGTGTACAGATCGCCGTCCGACAAGGCATCGGCGATGGCCATGCCGACACCTTGAGCCCTCAGCTCTGCGATGCGCGCCCGCACCTGCTCTGTGCCGCGGGCAATGGTGTCGTAGCGCAACAGGCCGACATTCAGGCGGGTTTGCGATTGCAGCACGCGAACCAGGTTGGCATCGGTCATCGGCGTCAGCGGGTGGTTTTGCATGCCCGACTCGCTGAGCAACTGATCCTGCACAAACAAGTGACCGCGAAAGATCGTCCGGCCATTCTCCGGGAATGCCGGGCACGCCAGGGTAAAGTCGCTACCCAGTGCGGCCAGCAGTGCTTCGCTGACCTGGCCGATATTGCCGGCCGCGGTGGAGTCGAACGTCGAGCAATATTTGAAAAAGATCTGCTCGCAGCCTTGCTCGCGCAGCCATGCCATCGCAGCGAGGGACTGCTCGACTGCTTCGGCGACCGGTGTGGTGCGCGACTTCAGGGCAATGACGATCGCATCGGCATCAAGCCCGGCAGCCACTTCCGCGCTCGGGATGCCAATGCTTTGCACGGTGCGCATACCGCCGCGCACCAGCATGTTGGCAAGGTCCGTGGCGCCGGTGAAATCGTCGGCGATGCAGCCCAAAAGCGGGCGTGCGGTGGAGGTAGTCATGGGGTGTTCCTCAAACAGGCTCAGGCTTGGCAGTCGGCAATTCGATGCCCGGGAAAATCTTGATCACCGCCGAGTCGTCCTCACGACCGAAGCCGGCACTGGAGGCCTGCATGAACATCTGGTGAGCGGTGGCCGACAGCGGCAGAGGGAATTTGCTGGCCCGGGCGGTATCCAGCACCAGGCCCAGGTCCTTGACGAAAATATCTACCGCGGACAACGGCGTGTAGTCAGCCTTGAGTATGTGCGGCACGCGGTTTTCGAACATCCAGGAATTACCGGCGCTGTGGGTGATCACTTCGTACAGCGCATCGGCATCGACCCCTTCACGCAGGCCCAGCGCCATGGCTTCGGCAGAAGCGGCAATATGTACACCCGCCAGAAGCTGGTTGATGATCTTGACCTTTGAACCAAGGCCATGGACGTCACCCAGGCGATACACCTTGCCGGCCATACCCGCCAGGATCGACTCAGCCTTGATATAGGCGTCGGCCGGGCCCGAGGTCATCATGGTCATCTCGCCAGCGGCAGCCTTGGCCGCGCCACCGGAAATCGGTGCATCCAGATACAGCAGGCCCAACGCGGCCAGGCGCTGACCAAGATCCACGGCGTAAGTCGGAGCGACTGTGGCGCAGCCGATCACCAGGCTGCCCGGCCGCAGAGAGGCCACGGCCCCACCCTCACCAAACAATACGGTCTCGGTCTGCTCGGCGTTGACCACCACGGTAATGACCACGTCACACTCAGCGGCCATGTGCGACGGTGACAGGCAAGCCACACCGCCCTCCCCGGCGAACTGCTCTGTTACGGCAGTGCGCACATCACAGGCATGCACATTGAAACCGCTGCGCAACAACGAGCGGGCAATGCCCAGCCCCATCGCGCCCAGACCGACCACACCGACATTCTTGTTATTCATGGGGTACTCCAGAGGAAAGCAGCGACTGCTTCCACGCCTGCAAGGCGCAAATATTGGCCGCGTTGTAGATACGGTTTCGACAGACAGAATCAGCACCGGGCGAATCAACCACATGAGGGGCGCTGTCGTTCAGGACGTGAGTCGGGATCTCATCGAACATCAAGGCAATCCTGTTTTTGTCGTGTTATCAGGTTGTCATACCGGCTGATGAAGATCATCTACCAGTGATCAGATTATGTGAAGTATTTTTTTCACATAACATTTTTTAACACGGCTTTCGCCATGCAGAAAAGAAGAGATGCTTCACTGGCCTCGGCCAGCCGGCGAACTGGGTCGTGGTCGATATCCTGCGTTCCGAGGGCGGTGTGATGGTCGAACACCGGGATGTGATTCAGGATGAGGCGAGGCGCGAAAGTTCCGCCGGCGGGTACTCTGTGGTGACCAGCTATCACACAATCAAGCGGTCGCTTTTGGTGATAGCGATATGTTATAACATGTGAGCATATACGCTGTCAGTCGCCCCTGGCACGCCCCTTCACTCCCTGCTTGCGACATTCGATGACAATTTCTACTCACATCCCACCCATCACACGCTTGAACCAACGCCTGCTGTCCATTGATGCCCTGAGGGGATTGGTAATCCTGCTTATGCTGCTGGATCACGTGCGCGAAACGTTCTTTTTGCACCGTCAGGTAGCAGACCCGATGGACATTGAGTCCACTGAGCCGGCGCTATTTTTCAGCCGCACACTTGCCCATTTGTGTGCGCCGGTTTTCATACTGCTCACTGGACTTTCCGCTTACCTGTATGGCCAAAAGCACCAGGGCAAGGGCGATGTGTCAGCCTTTTTGTTCAAGCGCGGTCTGTTCCTGGTACTGCTGGAGTTCACCCTGGTGAATTTCGCCTGGACATTTCAGTTCCCACCTACGGCAATTTACATGCAAGTGATCTGGGCCATTGGCATCTGCATGATTGCCCTGGCCGGACTGGTCTGGTTACCCAGGCCCATTCTGTGCTGCCTGGGTCTGGTGATCGTGGCCGGGCACAATCTGCTGGATGATGTGCACTTCGCGACGGGCTCGCCAATGCATATACCTTGGGCGATTCTGCATGATCGCGGCTGGATCGGATTCTCCGACGGCTTGCGTCTGCGCACCTCTTATCCTGTACTGCCGTGGATCGGTGTGATCGCTCTTGGATACAGTATCGGCCCTTGGTTCGCTGGCCAGGTTTTGGCTGCGGAGCGTCAACGTGCTCTGCTAGTTGCAGGGGCCGGGACATTGATCGGATTTGTCGCACTGCGTGCAGTCAACGGTTATGGCGAGGTGCATTGGGTCGCCCATGAAGGCCTCACACAAACCCTCATGAGTTTCTTCAACATCACAAAATATCCACCTTCCCTGCTGTTCCTTTCGCTGACCTTGGGCATGGGCCTGTTACTGCTTCGTGCCCTGGAACGGGCTCAACAACGCCAGTGGGTCAATGCATTGGCAGTGTTTGGCGCGGCGCCGATGTTCTTCTACTTGCTCCACCTTTACGTACTCAAGGCGCTGTATCTGGTCAGCGTGGCGTTGTTCGGATTGAACCGGGGGATTTTTTTCGGCTTCGACAGCATTTGGGCTGTGTGGCTGACGGCGGTGATCCTGGCTTTATCCCTGTATTTACCCGTGCGCTGGTTCGCGGCATTGAAGGCACGCCGTCGCGATATCGGATGGCTCAAATATTTCTGATCAGGACATGTGGTCAAAAAGGGGCGCCTGGAGAGTAGTGCCTGTCAGTTAAGCCCCGGACCTTGTGGGAGCGAGCTTGCTCGCGATGACGGTTGGACAGTCACACAAGGGGTGCCTGAC
>NZ_JBFUHY010000059.1:0-31510 GCF_056402155.1 Pseudomonas sp. P4_C1 | reverse complement strand
CGCCCCGCTTTCGATTTCTGCCGCCGTCACCGTCGGCGCGTCGTTGCTGCCGGTCAGGGTGATGGTCACGTCCTTGCTCACCGTCGCCCCAAAGTCGTCGGTCAGCGTCACCGTGAACACTTCGGTCTTGGTCTGACCTTCGGACAGGTACTGCGCCGCGCTGTTGTTCAGCGTATAGCTCCAGCCCACGCTGCCCACCGCGTCGCCGGTACTCTCGTCGCTCACACTGGCCACCAGCGTCCCCAGCGCATTGGCCGGCGCGCTCACGCTGGCCACATGGGCGTGATCGGCCAGGTCCACGTCGCCGAAGGCGAAGCTGCCGCTGGTCACCGTGGTGCCGTCTTCGGTCAGCGCCCCGCTTTCGACCTCGGCCGCCGTCACCGTCGGCTGGTCGTTGGTGCCGGTGATGGTGATGGTCACGGCCTTGGTCACCGTCGCCCCGACGTCGTCGGTCAGCGTCACCGTGAACACTTCGGTCTTGGTCTGGCCCTCGGCCAGGTACTGCGCCGCGCTGTTGTTCAGCGTATAGGTCCAGCCCACGCTGCCCACCGYGTCGCCGGTGCTCTCATCGCTCACACTGGCCACCAGCGTCCCCAGCGCMYYGGMCGGCGCGCTCACGCTGGCCACATGGGCGTGATCGGCCAGGTCCACGTCGCCGAAGGCGAAGCTACCGCTGGTCACCGTGGTGCCGTCTTCGGTCASCGCCCCGCTTTCGATTTCTGCCGCCGTCACCGTCGGCGCGTCGTTGCTGCCGGTCAGGGTGATGGTCACGTCCTTGCTCACCGTCGCCCCAAAGTCGTCGGTCAGCGTCACCGTGAACACTTCGGTCTTGGTCTGGCCTTCGGCCAGGTACTGCGCCGCGCTGTTGTTCAGCGTATAGCTCCAGCCCACGCTGCCCMCCGCGTCGCCGGTGCTCTCGTCGCTCACACTGGCCACCAGCGTCCCCAGCGCATTGGCCGGCGCGCTCACGCTGGCCACATGGGCGTGATCGGCCAGGTCCACGTCGCCGAAGGCGAAGCTGCCGCTGGCCACCGTGGTACCGTCTTCGATCACCGCCCCGCTTTCGATTTCTGCCGCCGTCACCGTCGGCGCGTCATTGGTGCCGGTCAGGGTGATTGTCACGGCCTTGGTCACCGCCGCCCCGAAGTCGTCGGTCAGCGTCACCGTGAACACTTCGGTCTTGGTCTGGCCTTCGGCCAGGTACTGCGCCGCGCTGTTGTTCAGCGTATAGCTCCAGCCCACGCTGCCCACCGCGTCGCCGGTGCTCTCGTCGCTGACACTGGCCACCAGCGTCCCCAGCGCCCCGGCCGGCGCGCTGACACTGGCCACATGGGCGTGATCGGCCAGGTCCACGTCGCCGAAGGCGAAGCTGCCGCCGGCCACCGTGGTGCCGTCTTCGATCACMGCCCCGCTTTCGATTTCTGCCGCCGTCACCGTCGGCGCATCATTGGTCCCGGTCAGGGTGATGGTCACGGCCTTGCTCACCGTCGCCCCAAAGTCATCGGTCAGCGTCACCGTGAACACTTCGGTCTTGGTCTGGCCYTCGGCCAGGTTCTGCGCCGCGCTGTTGTTCAGCGTATAGCTCCAGCCCACGCTGCCCACCGCGTCGCCGGTGCTCTCATCGCTCACACTGGCCACCAGCGTACCCAGCGCATTGGCCGGCGCGCTCACGCTGGCCACATGGGTGTGATCGGCCAGGTCCACGTCGCCGAAGGCGAAGCTGCCGCTGGTCATCGTGGTGCCGTCTTCGGTCACCGCCCCGCTTTCGACCTCGGCCGCCGTCACCGTCGGCTGGTCGTTGGTGCCGGTGATGGTGATGGTCACATTCTGCGTTACCGACGAACCATGACCGTCGCTGATGGTGACAAGGTAAGTTTCAGTGACTGTCTGTCCCTGGGCCAGGTACTGCGCCGCCGCATTGCTCAGGTTGTACGTCCATTGCACCGAACCGTTGGCCGCGTTCGCGGCTTCGCTTACCGGCGAGAGCACGAACGTACCAAGATGAGTAGCGTTGCCCCCCGCCGGCGCGAACGTCGCCATGTGCGTGTCACTCAGGTCGACGTCGTTAAAGACAATCGTGCCGCTGGCCGTCAGCGAGTCGGTCGCGCTCGCCGTGGTGTCGGCGTCTTCGGTCACCGTGCCGGCCTGCCCTCCGATGCTGAGCATCACACCATCATTCACGCCCGAAAACTGCACGGTAGCAGTGGCCCAACTGAGCGTTCCGTTGCCAAGACGAATCGCATAGGTAAAGCTGTCCGTCAGGAGTTCACCAGTGGCGAGCGCCTGGAGTTGTTCCTTGAACGCAGACGAGAAAGTAGCGGCGTCGTAGCCGACCTTGCCGTCCGAGGTGATCCAGATCCTTGCACCATTCAAACTGGTGTCAGAACTCGTCGCCTCAGCCCTCGCCGTATCCTGGGTCAGGAGGTCGGCCGGAGCATAAACCTTGGTGACAGTAGAAAGACTGTCCGCGTTGTCGAGTGACCAGAGTGTCTTCGCGTTGCCACCGAGGTCATTGGACATGACGTCCCAATACACGACCCCCAGCAGATTTTCAGTGGTGCTGAAGATGTCATCCTTCGCCTGCGGCGTGTTGGAAAACGAGGTAACGGTTCCGCCGCTTGTAGTTGTAGTGCTCGCCATGTCTTTCTCCCAAGAATGTCACCCTGAGCAAAAAAACGCCGTGGGCCGCTAACAGCCACTAGCCGTTTCTTCCTCAACCCACGAAAACCTCATTCCACCGGCACCAGCCGGCTGGCCAGCAGCTTCACGCCCGCCCCGGTCCTGCCGCCTTGTGGCTCAATGCGCACAATTTGTCCTTGAGCCTTGAACTTCATGGGGCCGCCGGGAGTGTCGAGTTCGATCTCGAAGTCAATCAAGCTACCCACCTGCAGCTCACTATCGGTTTCGAAATACAAACCGGAGGCGCTGATGTCACGGGTGACACCGTGGCTCCCGTCGGTCAGTTGCAGCGACAGGGTGACTTGTTCACGGGGCTCAACTCGGTATGTGCCTTTCATGGTTGCAGTCTAAAAACGACCGCTGCTTTCTACATGAGCGCGCTATCCCTTTTTTTCTGGGAGTCAATCAGCCATGAAAACAGGGCTTTACGGGACAAATGTCATGGGAGGGGGTGCCTGAAGCGCTATAGAAAAAAGCTACAGGCTGCAACGATTGCTATCATGATCAGCTAACACAACCCGTCTAAAGAGGCAGCGACCCGCATGCCAATTCAAGTCCTGTTAGTAGCACTACCGCTCGTGGCCTGGGGTCTTGAGCGTCTGGTGGAAAGCGCTCAACCGAGATTGATGCTGGCGGGTTCGGTGTCGTCGGTGGCGGAATACCTGCTTTCGCTGCACCAATACACACCAGATGTGGTGGTACTGGACCTGGACAGCGAGGACTGTATCGAGTCGCTGGCCGACTTGCACAGCCAGACCAAAGCCAGGATTCTGGTAGTGACAGGATCGAGCGACGTGGCGCTGCATGACAGTGCGGTGCTGGCGGGCGCACGTGGCGTGGTGGACAAGCGGGAGTCGGCCTCCGCATCGACATTGCTCAAAGCCATAGAAAAAGTGCATGACGGCGAACTCTGGATTGACCGCAATGCGACCAGCCGTATCTTCCTTGAACTGGCGCGCAAGAAAGCCGAGCGCGATATAGACCCGGAGCAACACAAAATCGCCAAGCTGACGCGCCGCGAGCAGCAAACCATCGCCTCGCTGGCCAGCGACCCCTCAGCCCCTGGCAAGTTGGTGGCCGAGAAGTTGCACATCAGCGAGCACACGCTGCGCAACCATTTAACATCGATCTACAGCAAGCTGGGCCTGACGAACCGCGTAGATCTGTACGCCTACGCACACAAGCATGGCCTTTCCACAGTCGATTGAGGACTGCGGCAATACGCCTTCTGCTTACACAGAATTCAGTTGTGTCGCATCGACCGGTTGAATCCACAGCCAAATGCAGACTTTAACGCTGGCACGCGGTTATGATCCGGGATAACCAGGCTCCCTTGGACCTACGCTTATGCCAGCCTCACAAATCCGCCCCTCACCCGCGCCACTGCTCAAACCAGGAGAGACGGTGGTCCTGTTCGACGGCGTCTGCAAGCTGTGCAATGGCTGGGTGAGGTTCTTGATTCGCCATGACCGCCAGCGTCGAGTGCGGTTGGCGGCGGTTCAGTCACCCGAGGGGCAGGCTCTGCTCGCGTGGGCAGGTTTGCCCATGGATCAATTCGACACCATGGCGGTGATCCGCGACCGACACTACTGGGACCGTTCGGATGCATTTTTCGAAGTCATCGCCCAGTTTTCCGCACTCTGGCGCCCCGTGAACCTGTTGCGCATCTTCCCTCGCAAACTTCGAAATTGGGCGTACGACCGCATTGCGCTTAATCGTTATCGGCTCTTCGGGAAATACGACACGTGCCTGTTGCCGGAGCCTGATCATGAACAGCGCTTTTTGAAAGCGCCCCTATGAACGCCCTCACACGCATTAACCGGATCACCCGTTCCAATCTGGCATCACCGCCAAATGGCTGCAAACGATGCTAGCGAAGTTTGCCTGGCCAGCTACCACCATCACCCTGAATACCCTTCAACTATCCCCTGACTGACCGGCTGCTTTCGGCTGTGGATTCAACCGGTGGTGAAAGGCAACAATCGGCCAGCAGCGGACTTTAGAATTGATGCTTGTCACCCTTATTGGAGGTTGTAAACGGTCCACAAGGCTGGGAGGCTATAGTGAGGTTTACCATAAGGACATGCTGAAATGAGAACACGAAAAATTTTAGTCACCGGTGCTGCGGGCCAGATCGGCAGCGCTTTTTGGACAGCGCAAGGCGATAAGTCAGATTTGCGTTTAGCCGATATAGACGTTTCAAAACTTCCGGACTCGGCACAACGTTTCTCTCTCGACATCAGGGATCAAGCCAGTTGCCTTGAAGCTTGCGAAGGCATACATACCGTGATTCATCTAGCTGCTGACCCTAACCCAGACGCCGATTTCATGACCTCCCTGCTTCCTGTGAATATTGTGGGGACCTACAACATGCTATTCGCCGCAAGGGCTCAAGGCTGCAAGCGCTTCATATTTGCGAGCAGTGCCCAGACTATTGAAGGTTATCCAAAAGATGTCCAGATACATGAATGTATGGCACCTAAACCAGGCAATCTTTACGGGGTCAGCAAAGTGTTTGGGGAAGCTCTCGCTTCGATGTATGCAAACGATGGTCACATGACAACAATCGCAGTCCGTATTGCAAACGTAGCCAAGTTTCACCAAGGGGAGAGCCACAGTCCCAGGGACGTAGCTGCTTTTATCAGTTTTAAGGATGTTGTCGCACTACTTAGAAATTGCGTTGAGGCCGAACTGAGCGGATTCCACGTTATCCATGGGGTCTCAGACAACAGGTATAAGCGCCTTTCTATTGATAAGACCAGAAAAGTTGTTGGATACGCCCCCC
Organism: Pseudomonas sp. P4_C1; assembly: GCF_056402155.1. Taxonomy (NCBI): domain Bacteria; kingdom Pseudomonadati; phylum Pseudomonadota; class Gammaproteobacteria; order Pseudomonadales; family Pseudomonadaceae; genus Pseudomonas; species Pseudomonas sp. P4_C1. The sequence goes on along the minus strand of NZ_JBFUHY010000059.1, from coordinate 26,046 downwards.
TTGATGATGGGTTTGAGATTCTGGAAGGAAACGCTCAATCTAATTGAACATGAGTAATACGTTAAGAACGACTAACTGATCCGACAGAAGTTGGCCGTATTTTGTCGGAGCCACTCTGATGATTTTCGAGAGACCGTATATGGACTCCTCCTCGTTGGGAAGCTTCCTTCGCTTTGGCGCCCGTGCCGACTGCACACGTATATTCGGCCTCTGGATACAGCATCGTTTCGATGCAGGGCCATGATGGGCTATTCGCGCGCCGGCTCCCAATCGCTTCTACGTGCTTTACGCACCTGGACACTTGAGGGTTTTGCCAACGCCGGTTCGACCGGTTTGCCATCGTTCGGGTTGCTTCGCAATCTGGGTAGACGGTTTGTTTACTCGTTAGACTTGTCGGTTTGGTAGATCAGGCCGCAGCCCGATCCGGTTGGTAATCAGTGTCGTTGCGCAACATCGCCCAAGCCATGCGTGCGGTTTTGTTCGCGAGTGCGATAGCGGCCACATTGGGATGTGAGCGCTCGGCTAAGCGGACGACCCACTGGCTAAGTCGATCGTCTTTGGACTTGGCTGTGCGCAGTGCCGACCGCGCACCGTGGACCATCAACGTTCGGAGATAAGCATCCCCACGTTTGCTGATGCCAAGCAGTCGATCCTTGCCGCCAGAACTGTGTTGCTTTGGCGTCAGCCCTAGCGAGGCGGCCAACTGTCGGCCATTGGCAAACTGTCGGGCATCACCGATGGCAGCAATAAGTGCGGTGGCGATCATCGGGCCGACGCCGCGCAGTTGCTGCAAACGGATGGCAGTCGGCTCGCTTGCCGCGATTGCAGATATTTCGCTGTCGAGTTGGCCAACACGTTCATCCAATGCGCGAAGGTCATCCCACAAGCCATTCAGCAGACGACGAAAGCGTGCCGTCAAACCGTTATCTGCATCTTCTAGCCAGCACGGTATTGCGCGACGCAGCATCAGTAATTCCTTCGGAGCAACGAGGCCGTACTCGGCGATCAACCCACGAATCTGATTGGCTTTGGCCGTCCGCTGTTCGATTAAGCTGGCCCGGATGCGATGCGTCGCCTGGATATCCTGTTGTTCGATGGTCTTGACGGCGACGAAGCGCATGCTGGGGCGGCTCATGGCTTCGCAGATCGCCTCGGCATCGTTGGCGTCGTTCTTGTTGCTCTTGACGTACGGTTTGACGAACTGCGGCGCGATCAGCTTCACCCGAAATCCGCGTGCTTGTAGTTGCCGCGCCCAATGATGTGCACCGCCACAACTTTCCATGCCGATCTCACAGCCGGGTTCGATCTTTTCCAGCACCGTTTGCAGCCAGCGATCACGAGGTAAACGCTGCCGCCAGATGGGTAGCTCATGACAATCCACGCCGTGGATCTGAAACACGTTCTTGGCCAGGTCGACCCCAATGCGCATAAGCTTCATGTGTGGACTCCTTCTCACCGTTGACTGTGGTTCGCACTTTCAGTCTGGCACTCAAGATGCCGAAGTGAGGAGGAGTCCATCCCACCGCTTCTGGCCGATTTATGCCTGTCGAGCAGGGCAGATTTCGACCCAAAGCAGCCCTTGATGTATGTTTGTTGTCGCCATGTGTTATTGGCATTCATGGAGGATTCGGACTGATGGCACGCGTGGGATTGATACTGACACCCGGTTTTGCGGACTGGGAATATGCTTTCATTGCTGGAACTGCGTCCCCGTTTTACGGGATCGACGTGAGGTTTTTCGCTTCTGCTACGGGGCAGTTCCGCTCGCAGGGTGGATTGGCTGTAACTGTCGATAGCAGTTTGCAACAATGTCTGGACTGGAAACCGGACGTTGTTGTCGTCATTGGAGGAATGGTCTGGGAACGTGCAGAAGCACCGGATATTCGAGACTTTCTTCATGCTAGTCGTTCAAGTGGAGCGACAATTGCCGGTATCTGCGGGGGAACGCTGGCACTTGCGAGGGCCGGGCTTCTCGACACGGTTGCTCATACCTCGAACAGCGCTGACTTCTTACAACAAAATGCCGTAGGTTATGAAGGGCGCACTCTTTATCGAAGCAGTCCAGTAGCTGTGGTTGCAGACCGCATCATAACCGCTCCAGGCCCTGCACCCGTTAGCTTCACCTGCGCAGTGTTCGAAGCTGCCGGGCTATCTTCAGAGATCATTTCTCAGTTCAGGTCAATGTTGGCAGCGGAACATCGGTGACCGCTTCGTCCCACAAAACAGCCGATCAGGTAATGCGTTCGAGTGGAAGCCTTTGGCCGATTCTATTGAAAAGTCGGCCATGGTTTGCGTATTGGAAAAGTACGCGTCCGAGGTTGAAATCTTTACTTTTGGCAGAGACTTCCGGACTCGGATTTCACGTAGCAGCGTGCAAAAAAGGCGTTATCACCAGTCAATGATCAGGCCGTTTGGGCAGAGCGACTTTTTCAGCAGAATCGGCCGATTTCTGACGGTTGACTGGCTAATTCAGAGATGAGCACGATCAGCGTATTAGCGGCGGTGCGGCTCTTATCGCTCGACCGGTATGATTTCTTCTGCCAGGACTTTCTTCGAAGATTTTCGCTGACTCATGTAAATGCACCCCAGTTCAAGGCGCTTMTTATCAGATGGTAGTAGTGCAAGAATTTACCCGGAAATGCCACCGCTGCGAGTACAGTCAGGACTGGGATGAGGTTCATGAATATCGAGACTCGTGGCGCACCCAGGTGAGCTATAGCGGTCATCCAAGCAATAGGTGCAATCACTGAATCGGCAATAGCCGGTTAGAGAAGGACTACGCTCAAACCCTTGGCGGCGCTCAGCATCGACGGTGAACTAATCACCTCGGACCACAACTTCAAGCGGCTCCTCACCACTGGCGGCTTATGAAACTCGTACTCTCCCGCAAAGGTTTCGACTCCTCCGCCGGCGGAGTCCCTAGCCCGCTACTGGAGGGGCGACCAATCTCGCTCCCCATCCCCACACGTATGCCGACGCCCATCACCTTCGGCGACCTGACCGAACCGATCCCGACACTTATCGAACAGCTCACCCGAGGCCGATACACGAGAGCAACACCTTGCCACCTCGATCCAGATCTTGATCCCCGCGTGCGCCCTCGCGCGCCTGGATGGCGCGGCGCACTCGGTCAGCTTGCCGCAGCTCAAAGTCATCTCGCCGGGCAAGGTGTCGGCGTCGGCGATTTGTTCCTCTTCTGGGGTCTGTTCCGGCCGGTGACGCAAATCCAGGGCCGCTGGTCATACGAGGGGCAACGCGAACATCGCGTATATGGGTGGCTGCAAATCGGGGAGGTCTTATCTCTGGGTGTCGATGGAACGCACGCGGCTGAACGCTACCCTTGGCTCGAAGAACACCCACACACCAGGGCCGGCTGGAAGGAAAACAACACGCTTTACATTGCTGCCGACCGTCTGATGCTGGACGGTCGCATAGCCCGGCAGCCGGGCTTCGGCCTGTTCAAGACAGGCTTTCGACTGACCGAGAGTCATGCGCTGCGCCCGTCCATTTGGTCGGTACCTGACTGGTTGAACTCAGCGCGCGGCGGAGTCGGCCTGACCTATCACCCATCGCAGCGCTGGTCGTCGTCCGGGACTCTGGAAGCCACCGCACGTGGTCAGGAATTCGTCGCAGACATCACGAATCGTGCCGATGCGCTCGCGTGGCTCGATCAGCTCTTTGCGCAGGAGGCATGTCGATGCGAGTCCACACCTATGTGATCGCCGCGGACGCGGGTTCCGCGCCAAACTACGATCCGCCGGCCGTTACGCTGTCTGTAATCGGCCAATACCCGACATTTCCCCCGGGCTCGATAGCTGGCATTTTCGGTCCACGTACTGTCACAACCACCGCACGAAAAATCCGTCATGACATGTCATGACCTCCWKMAAAAWCGGACTTTGCCCAGCAAATACGGGGTTTAAAGGACGAAYGGTCGAGAGGCGTCAAGCGCGGGGAATTGCCGGGAGWTTGCAGCCACTACAGGCTTTTCAGGCAGGCACGTTCGTCGCGGTGAGGTGAACTTCACTCTCATCACGTGTCACATTAGGTCCTTGTCAAGTGAACTACAGAAGAGGTAAAGCCTTATGAGCATCGCCACAATTGTCAGTGCCGTGATTTCCAGTCTCGCACCCAGTGTCTTCGASCAGAACAGCCTGCAAGAMCCCGGCGCGCATSTCTCCGCCGTCGACTACCACTACGGAATGGAARTCGATGTGAAACGGGTACTGCAGCGCACCGATACCTCCGACAAGACCGGCATGGTGCCGGTGACCCTGGTCTACGAAGACAGCGAGGGCGAGATTCACAAGCTTCGTTTCCTCGAATGGGGTGGAAGCCCCGCCGACCCCACCAGCATTGCCTGATCCGCTCGCCGATAGAGTTCCGGGCCTCGCCTGCGCCTCAGAAGCGGATGTTAAACCTCATAGGCACCCAGTGCGGATGATGTTTGTTGTTACCTGAATATTAAAATAATCGAATGATTAAAAGTTCATTCGTGAAAATCACTATTATCTTGGCCGCGTAATGCCGCAAGATTAACTAATCGTAATGGCTGAATCTTGACTGCCATCAGCAACGGCAAACTCCAATTATGCCGTGCCGGGAGCCAAGTTGATTCACTATTACAACAAAGAGGTCACCATGGAACTTAGTATGTTTTCTTCGTCCACCGTGGAATATGTGCGTTTGGGCGTTGTATATTTTCATCTTATCGCCTGCTGCGTGGCAATCGGGCTGGTTTTGACCAGTGACATTGCAATGGTCAAGCAACTCCTGAAGGGAGATGCATCAGGTCACCATGATGACGCGCACATGGACAGTCTTCAAAAAACCGTATCGCTTGCACTTGTCTGGCTCTGGATTACGGGCATTGCTATTGTCGGGATCGATTATTCCGGCAAGGGGATGGAGTATTTCCTCAATCCAAAGTTACAAGCCAAAATCGGCATCGTTGTGCTGCTGACCATTAACGGCTTCGTGTTGCATGGCGCTGTATTGCCGGCGCTGAAAAAAGCCGGTTCGTTACTGAAACTCTCCTTCAGCCTGCGCATGCTGGCGCTGTTCTCGGGGGCGTTCTCTGGCGTGTCGTGGTTCTATGCCGCCATGCTGGGTGTGGGTCGTCCGCTGGCCTGGAAGTACTCGCTGGTGGAGTTGCTGGCAGCCTATCCGGTGCTCATCGTCGGTGGGTTCGCGATGATGGTACTGCTCACCGTCTGGGCCAAAAACAAAGACACCGAAGCACGCATGGAGCAAGGCACCAGGACTCCAGGAAACGCCGCCCTGGCTGGCTGGTGAATCCAGGTTGAACAAGGAAGTTCGACGCTAGCCAATGAATCTCGCTTTAACTGTTAAAAGTCTCACTTGAGGATACCCAAATGAAATCCATGAAAGTTCTCTTCGTAGTTGCCACGCTGACCGCCTCTTCTCTGGCGATGGCCACAGGTGGCGGTGACCGGACCTTCGCACGCATGGAGTCGGCCCGCAAAGTCTCGATGGAAACCTACCAGGTTGCCCAGAAACACAAGGCTGAAGCCTCTGTAGCTCAAAGCAAAGCCAAGGCAGCCGATCGCAGCAACAGCTGATCCGTGTAGCGCGTCCCCGGGCCGACAGAAATGTGCAGCCCCCCCTCAAAAGCAGCACCCAAGGTGCTGCTTTTGCTTGTTTAACACAAATCCCGCTTACACAAAATCCAGTGTGTTGAATCCACAGTCGTAAGCAGCCTTTCACGAAGGGCTGCTTTGGGGCCTGTTCTTCAGGTCTGTGCTCAGAAGCGATAGTTGGTGCTCAGCTCCAGCGTCCGTGGGGCACCGGGCGTGATCAGGTCCACCGAACCATGCGCCGAAGCGTAATAGTCCTTGTCGAAGACATTGCGCAGCCGCAGGGCCATGTCCCATTTCGGCTGGTTGTACAACAGCGCGGCGTCCACTGCCGTGTAAGCCGGCATGACCACATTGTTATCCAGCGCGGTATAGCGATCATCGACATAGTTGGCCCCCATGCCCACACGCCAGGTTTGCGTCAGCGAACGCACGCACCTGAGGATCACGCGTTATTTTGTATTGTCCTTGGGTGTGCAGATGGTGTTGATCTGGAACTGCACCCCTTCAAGTGATGCCTTGATCTGATCGGCTGCGTGCTGACACGCCTCCATATTCTTGTACTCAGCATGGTCGACCGCTCGAAAGGGCTGTGGGCCACTTGTACCAAGAATGATCCAGAGAATGAAGTTCATGATGCCTCCGACACTTCAGGTAGATGATGGAGTCTAGCAGTGGATTGATGACCGGGGCATAGAGCGCATTTGGAGTCGATACTTCAACTGGAGAATGGTGAGCCTCATGTAGGACGTGTATGACGAATATTATCGGTTATGACCGGCCGCTATGGGTCGATTTTTGCCACTCACCGAAGGGCAAATCGGCCAAAAGCGGCCTGTGGGGCGCGCCTCGAAAACCTGGGGCAACTCACAATTTTGACTCGATACTACTTACTGACTCACTCGGGCCGGCAGCGGTACCGATCTTCCGACGCAGAATCATCATTCCCGCAGATACAAGGCGAGTTGCACTGCGGCTCGCGGATGGCCGCCGGCCACCCGCGAGCCAGTGCCATCAAGCCAGCAGCTTAAGCTCGTCTTTACCGTACTTGAGTGATTTCTCGTCTGGAATCATCAGGCCGGTGTGCTCGTCGCGCCCCTGCAGGACGAAGCGGGCGTCCGGCTTGCCCAGTTGGGTAGCGGCCTGCTGGCTGTCGGCGCCGATCTCGCCCTTCTTCATGCGGTTGACGATCACCCCCACCGCCGTATCGTTGAAGTCGCGCAGCATCCAGGCATCGCCATCGCTGTCGCCAGCCACCAACACCGGGCCATAGCCCTTCTGTTTAACCAGCACGTTCTTGATGCCGACGGTCTTGCCCGGACCGTAATTGAAGTGCCAGTCTGGCTGATAGCGAGTGGTGTACGTGCCGTCTTCCATCGCCATGCGCAGGCCGATCACGTTCTCAGGCGGCACGCCGTATCCGTAATGAGGATTGCCCGCGAACACGCGTACCACATCGTCGATCGAGGCGGTGCTGACATAGACGTCGATGCCGTTGGCGCGCAGCGCGTGCATCAGACCGCGAATTTCCTCATGGATACGAATGCCATGGAAGTGGGTATCGGCCACCACCCCGGCCCTGCCCGGCAATGTGCGCGAACTCTCGTACTTGACCTTGCGCAGCGCGTCGCCGATGGCGTAGTTGTTGGAAGCCTCGGCCATCGCCTGCAACTCAGCCGTGGTCATGTTCTTGTAGAAATACAGAATCCACTTGTAGCCGATCTCCACCGGGTAACTTTCGCAGATCGCGTCGTACATGAAGTAGAGCTTGGCGAGAAAATCCTTGTACTGCTCGCTGGCCTGGATCTCTTCCAGGCTCTTGTCGCCAGCGAGCCCCTTGTAGTTGGCGTGCAACCAGCGGTAATCCGCTTCCACATCGCTGGCGATGTCTTCCATCTTGACCGGCTTGCCGTCCACCGTGGTGTAGTCCTTCATGAACGCGCCGTTCGGTACGTCCTGACGCACCACAGCAGCGAACTCATCAGGCGTCAGCTTGTACAGCAAATGATTGATCTGGTAGACCAGCAGCGCTTCTTCACAGTCGTTCATGATGCAGGTGTTGTCCCAGTCGAACACCGCGTATGGGCGCTGGTCAGCACGGTAGGACGCGCTTTTGACGCCGTGCTCATCGATCACCGCTTGCAGACGCTTTTGGTTAAGCGGCGACCAGCGCGCTGGGTCCAGCGCACTCGGTGTGGCCGCAGGCGTGGCGGCTTGCGTTATACGGGATGACAACAACAGCGGTGAGACGACGGAAACGGTGGCGAGGGTGTTCAGAAACTGGCGACGCTGCATGGCATAGCTCCTACTTCTAGACGAGAGGTTACAACCGAGGCGATGGCGAAAGCGTGTTTCGAAATACGGACGAGGGGAAGAGCCCGTCCGGCCACGAGGCTAGCTCCAAATACACAAAAAAACAATATTGCCTCAATATTGCACAAACATTACGCGCAGACCTGTCAGCTCAATGATCCTGGGGCCGCGCCAAACTTGACAGCGACTGACGCCCCTCCACAATGCGTGCTCGGACAGCGACTCGAACAGCAGGGACACCCGGTATGTGGCAAGAAGAGCGTTACCAGCGGATCCGCGCACTGCTATCGACCTTGCAGCGCGTCACCACCGACCGCATCGTCACGGAGCTGAATGTTTCTCGCGAGACTGTGCGGCGCGACCTGGTCGCTCTGGAAGAACAGGGAGAGTTGAAGCGGATACACGGCGGCGCCATCCGCGTTGAGGACGAAGCGCCCATCGCCGAGCGGGCGCAAAGCAACGTCAAGTTCAAGCGTGACCTCGCGCGCGCCGCGGTCAGTCTGCTGTCACATGGGCAGACAGTGTTCATCGACGCGGGCACCACCACCGTCATCCTTGCCGAAGAGTTGGCCAAGCTGGGAGGTCTGACCGTGATCACCAACTCGTTCAACGTGGCACTGCAGCTGCGCAACCCCGCCGCGTCGGGCGGTCGGCACAACGAGGTGCTCGTACTGGGCGGTTCACTCGACGATCGTGCGCCGGCGACGGTCGGCAGCACCACGGTGGCGGAAATTGCCCGCTATCGGGCCGACCTGGCGCTGTTGTCGCCGGTCGGCATCGACGCCCAGCGCGGTGCCAGCAACTACGACCACCGCGAAGCCGAAGTGGCGCGCGCCATGGCCGACAATGCCGAAGGCGTAGTCATCCTCGCCGATTACAGCAAGATTGGCGTGGAGAGCCGTGTCGCTTTCTGCCCGCCAGAACGCATCGACGTGCTCATCACCAACCACAAGGCCAGTACCGAAGCGGCGTTCGCCGCACTGAACGCCAAGCTGAAACGTATTGTCCTGGTGTAGCGGTGGTTTGGCGGTTGCAACAGGCATTGACGCAGCATGATGCTCAAGTGCAGCGCAACCGGGTAGATCTTGCACGATGTGACTCTCGGCGCTGGCAAACTGACCGTAACTGTATTGGCTGCGATCGCCTGCATTGGGTTGAATCCACAGCCGAAAGCTGACGTTCCCAGACACCTGCGAAGTCATGGCAATTTAGTCTTGGTCCGTGGAAAATCAGTGCTCGCCATTAATCTTTCGTGAACATACTCCTCAAATTGTTCGGCTGGCAGTGGCGGGGAAAACAGGAAGCCCTGGTAGGTCTGGCAGCCATGCTTGACCAGAAAGGTGCGCTGAGCTTCTGTCTCCACACCTTCTGCAATCACCGAAAGCCCCAATATCTGGCTCAGGCTCACAATCGCGCAGGCGATGGCGGCGTCGTTGGGATCAACCAGCACATCTCTGATGAAGGACTGGTCGATCTTGAGTTGATCCAGCGGAAGGCTCTTCAGGTATGACAGTGACGAGTAGCCGGTTCCGAAATCATCCAGCGAAAGGCCTATGCCGACCTCTTTCAACTCGATCATTTTGGCGACAGTACCTTCCATATCCTCTATCAGCAGGCCTTCGGTCAGTTCCAGTTTCAATTTCCTCGGATCGGCCCCCGTGTATCTCAGTACTTGCAGTACCTCCTCGACGAAGTCCGGATGGTGAAACTGGCGGGCGCTGACATTCACAGCCATACCCAGTCGGGCGGTTTCCGAATGCTTTGCCCAGGCAACCAGTTGATCGCAGGCTGCCTGCAGCGCCCAACGGCCTAACGGCAGAATCAACCCCGTTTCCTCTGCCAATGGAATGAACTCGCCTGGAAACACGACTCCGCGCTCAGGATTCTGCCATCTCATCAGCGCCTCTGCGCCAATGATACGGCCCTCACTATTCACCTGCGGCTGGTAATAAAGAAGGAATTCGTTGTCCTGCAAGCCTTGGCGCAAGTCTACTTCCAGTCTGGCGCGTGCCGTGGCAACCGCCTGCATGTCCGGATCGAAGAAGCGCATGGTATTGCGGCCCGCCGCCTTGGCGCGATACATCGCCAGGTCAGCGCGCTTCATAATATCGTCCACTGTGCTCAGTTGCCCCTGGAACAGCGCAATGCCGAGGCTGGGGGTGCTGTGGTGCTCATATCCATCCAACTGGTAGGAAATGTTCAGAGCGTTGAGAATCTTTTCGCCAATAGCCTTGGCCTGGATAGCTGCTTCTGGAGGATTCTCATTAAGGCCATCCAGCAGGACGACGAATTCGTCTCCGCCCAGGCGAGCCACGGTGTCGCTCTCGCGTATGCAGCCGCAAAGGCGCAGAGCAACTTGCTGCAGCAACATGTCGCCTCTGTCATGCCCCAGCGTGTCGTTCAGTGCCTTGAAGTTATCCAGGTCAATGAGAATTATCCCGCTCGTATGCAGGCTACGGGAGCTGCCCGCCAGCAGATGCTGTAACCGGTCCAACATGAGCCGCCTGTTGGCCAGCCCGGTCAACTGATCGTAGAAGGCCAAACGCTGGACCTCTTGCTCAGCGGTCTTACGGTGGGTGATGTCAGTATTGATCGACAGAACGGATTGCGGCTGGCCATCATCGTCTCGCACCAGGGTTCGATGACTTTCGAGCGTAATGGTGCAGCCATCCCGGCGTCGAAGTGTAACTTCGTCCGCCCAGTCACCCGTTTCTATCAGGCTGTCAGTGGCCGCATTGAAAGCGGCGCTACCCTGGTAGATCAACTCCTGTGCCGATTTGCCGAGTGCCTCTTCCTTTGACAGACCGTAGAGACGCTCGGCACTTTTGTTCCAGTACAGGATGCGGTTATCCATCCCGTGAACGACAATGGCGTCCTGGGCCTTGTCCAGCAGCGATGCTTGCTGGCGGGCCTGCTTCTCGCTTTCGCGCAGCACTGCCAGATAACCTTCCCTTTCGGCTGCTTGCGACTCCATTTCGCGCCTGATCTTGCCCCCGTAGATAACGGCCGCACTGACCATCAGTAGAACGAACACCATGATCGCGTATTCGACCCGGCGCAGTTCTTCGACCGACTCAAGTTCCTCCTCCAGGAGCTTGCTTTGAATCAGGCCAACGCGATCCCGCACGGTACTGAGTGAGGCGAGCAACTGGGCATACTTCCTGTCCATCGTTGCCATGCGTTTGCCGGCATTATCCGACTGCCCCTCCCTGAAGTAGGAAAAGATCAGCAAGGCCTCGTTCACCATTTCGACCATCGCGGCATCAATTGCACCCACCTCATCCTTCAATGCAAGGGTAAAGGCTTGTATATCTGCACTGTGTTCAGCCTCATTGGCGATCCGTACTTCCAACTGTTTTTTGGCCATTGCCAAATGCTCGCTGAAGGCGCGCAAGGCTTCATTCATGTTCCGCGATTCGGCTTCAACATTATGTGTATCGAACACATTATTGCCCGGCGCATTGACTTTGGAAGCCAGGCTGCCCAGCGTTGAATAGCTCGACAGCTGTTGGACCCACGACTGGTTTGCCGTGATGGAGCGGTGATAGGTATCGACGATCAGGTGATTCAATAGCACGCTCAGCACAACAACCAGCACGTCGAATCCCGCAAGAAAAAAGTACATGCGGTGCCATTTGGTCGAGCGCGGCTTATTTGAACTGGTGGGTATGGCTGGCTTTGCGGCGCTTTTATTCCTGAAAAAATCCATTTCACAATCTCCAAACATAATCCTTCTAAATTGACCAATAGAAGCGGTATTCGGAAACCAATTAACCTTTTGTGCCAACACCTGAACCTGAGAACAAACCGCACGTAGCATTAGCCAAATTTTTTCTCTGTCCTGGATTCACGCTGGTTTTCGTGAGCGAAGCTCCCGAGACAAGCAATAGCTACCGAAGCTATACGTCTTACGTGTCACGCCAACCAACTATTCGACACTAAGCAATGCATTTGGCGATGCTAATTTCATGGTGAAATTTTTTACTCTCGGAAGCAGTCTCTTAACATTTCGGCGATAAAACGAAATCATTTTCATTTGTTGCATTTGACATCATCGTTTCAGGTAACGATTCTCCTCGCTCTCCATTGTAGAACTGAACGTCGGCAATCACTTTTGCCAGATGTTCTGTTCCTTTCAATTTCCTCAGCCTCGTTTTGCGCCTCTGGCGAGCGTGCAGACCAAGGCCTGCATGTCTGGGGTGAGCATATCCCCGTTTTCGCAGTGCCCAGCCGCACCGTAGCGACAGTCGATTCGATCCTGAGTGATCCCGACAGATCCAGTCCAAACCCTGCGCCTGCAGGTGCAGGGTTTGCTCCATGTCTTCCCGAGTGTCGTTGCGGATTTGCGCCCCTGAACTGGATGCTTCACGCAGAATAGTCGGGTGACATAGGGCACGTTGCGGGTCATTTCCGCGCAGCCTGCCGGACTGCCTGATCGGTTTCGACAGCAGACCAAGCATAGCCACTAATTTGCCATCGTGATTCACCACGGCGGCCTGGCCGATTGCCGCCTGTCACTCCAATGCCCAAAGCGCATTGATTTGCCTTTTGACACTGCCACCATCGCGCGCGTACAGGCGCTGTTTGCGCCTATCCCGGCATCGCCATCCATGCTTGCCAAAATCCTCTGCTCTCAAGGACAGCTTTCCAAACATGTAAAACAGAGATAATGTAATTCCAATTACAAAATAAATTGCGATATCTACATGAAAAAATGGCTGACTTTGATTCTAGGCCTACCCACCGCGAATGCCACCGAACGCATGCGCGCTTGGCGTGCCTTGAAAGCTTCAGGTGCTGCGGTCTTGCGCGATGGCGCCTACCTGTTGCCTGACACCGGTTTCTGTCGTGAAGTGCTGGCGTCTGTCGAGCGTGACATCCTTGCCATCAATGGCACCGCATTCGTCCTGCCCGTCGTCGATCCTGATGGTGAGCGCTTTGTCGAGTGGTTCGACCGTAGCGATGATTACGGCAAGCTTCGTGCGCAGATCGAAGAATGCCGTGGACAGCTGAATGCTGAAAATGCGCTGGCGACGACCAAACAAATTCGCAAGCTGCGCAAAGCCTACGATCAACTGGTAAGCATCGATTACTTCCCGGGCAAGCCGAAGCAGCAGATCGATTCGGCGTTGCAGGAGCTAGAGACGGCGGTCAGTATTGCCCTGTCGCCGGATGAGCCACACAGCAGCAACCACCCAATAACGGCACTCAATCCTGGCGATTATCAGGGCCGTATCTGGGCAACCCGTAAGCGTCCCTGGGTCGACCGGCTGGCGTGTGCCTGGCTGATTCGCCGCTTCATTGACCCCCACGCTCAGATCCTCTGGCTGAACACCCCACAGGACTGCCCGGTAGATGCACTGGGTTTCGACTTCGATGAGGCGACCTTCAGTCATGTCGGCAACCGCGTGACCTTCGAAACCCTGCAAGCCAGCTTTGAACTTCAGGAGCCAGGCCTGAACCGCATTGCGGCTTTGGTGCACTACCTCGATGTCGGAGGCATTCAGCCGGTGGAGGCTGCTGGCATCGAACGTGTACTGGCTGGGCTGCGCGAAACCATTACCCACGACGACCATCTGCTGGTTGCCGCCAGCGCCATCTTCGACGGCCTGCTCGCCGGGTTTGTAAAAGAGGAACAACCCAATGAATAAGGTTTTCGCACCAGCGGTTGAAGAGAATCTGTCGAGGCCAAAGCCGATCAGTTTGCGTGAGGCTTTCTGGTTCTGGTTGAAGCTGGGTTTCATCAGCTTCGGCGGGCCAGCAGGACAGATCTCGATCATGCACCAGGAACTGGTGGAGCGTCGGCGCTGGATCTCCGAACGACGCTTTCTGCATGCCCTTAATTACTGCATGTTGCTGCCTGGACCAGAGGCTCAACAATTGGCGACTTACATCGGCTGGCTGATGCACCGAACCTGGGGTGGAGTGATTGCGGGGGCACTGTTTGTGCTGCCCTCACTGTTCATCCTGATCGCTCTGTCGTGGATGTATATCGCGTTCGGCGAAGTGCCCGTGGTGGCCGGGCTCTTCTATGGGATCAAGCCTGCCGTGACAGCTATCGTGGTGCAGGCGGCCCATCGAATCGGCTCTCGGGCGTTGAAGAACAATTGGCTGTGGGCGATAGCGGCGGCGTCATTTACCGCGATCTTCGCGTTCAATGTTCCGTTCCCGCTGATCGTGCTGGGGGCGGCGTTAATCGGTTATGTCGGCGGACGCCTGGCGCCCGAGCAGTTCAGAACCGGTGGCCATAGCGCCGCCAAAAAGTCTTATGGTCCGGCGTTGATCGATGACGACACGCCATCCCCTGAGCATGCCCGATTCAGTTGGTTAAAACTGGTGCCGCTCGCACTGATCGGCGCCGCACTGTGGGCATTGCCAATGGGGATTTTGACCGCCCTCTTTGGCTGGGAAGGCACCTTGACCCAGATGGGCTGGTTCTTTACCAAGGCGGCGTTGCTGACCTTTGGCGGGGCCTACGCTGTGCTGCCGTATGTCTACCAAGGCGCGGTCGGTCACTATGGCTGGTTAACGCCGACGCAGATGATCGACGGCCTGGCGTTAGGCGAAACCACCCCCGGGCCGTTGATCATGGTGGTGGCGTTCGTCGGCTTTGTTGGCGCCTATGTCTCGCAAGTATTCGGAGCCGACCAAGTATTTCTGGCGGGAGCTGTGGCCGCCGCCCTGGTGACCTGGTTCACCTTCCTGCCCTCGTTCCTGTTCATCCTTGCGGGTGGTCCGCTGGTAGAGTCGACTCACAACGAACTCAAATTCACCGCACCGCTCACCGCCATTACGGCGGCCGTCGTCGGTGTGATCCTTAATCTGGCGTGTTTCTTCGGCTATCACGTACTTTGGCCGAAAGGCTTCAGCGGCAACCTCGACTGGCCCTCGGCACTGATCGCCATTGCCGCGGCGATCGCCTTGTTCCGCTTCAAGCGGGGCGTCATCCAGGTGTTGATGGCCTGCGCGCTCGTCGGTTTGGCAGTACATCTGCTGCGCTAGATCGCACGAGTCGGTTAACAGTCTTTGGCGGGCACTGGGCTCGCCAGATCACCCAGCCTACCGAGCCAGGCAGGAGGTGTTCCATGAGGTGGATTACACGTGAACGGCCCAAGATTGACCGCATCGCCTGTCCCTGGCTGATCGCTCGCTTTATCGATCCGCAGCCTGAGTTTTTATACGTACCCAGTGGTGACGTGCTGCGTTTAGCGGCGGAAAAAGACGCTGTGCCCTACGACATTCCCGGCGTAGAACTGACTCATGAGGGCGAGCTGTGCAGCTTCGACGCTTTTCTGAAAAAGTACCAGCTCAATGAGCCCGCTTTGCAGCAGTTGGCCAAGATCGTCCGTGGCGCTGATACCTCCCGCCTGGATCTGACTCCGCAATCGGCTGGGTTGTACGCCATTTCACTGGGATTGTCGCAGCGATATTCCGATGATCATGAAATGCTTTCGCATGGACTGATCCTGTACGACGCACTCTATGCATGGTGCAAGGAATGCCAAGGTGAATCGCATAACTGGCCTCCACAAATGTGAGAAAGCCAGCTTGCATCAATGTAGGAGCGAGCTCGCTCCTACAATTTCCTTAACTGAACAGCATTGCGACAACCAGATAGGCGTTCACCTCTTCCTGTGAGATTTCTCATGCTGACAATCCTGGCCAACCGAACGTACCGTCACCTCTTCCTGGCCCAGGTGATTGCACTTGTAGGGACTGGTCTTGCCACTGTCGCGCTAGGCCTGCTGGCATTCGATCTTGCAGGCGCCCAAGCGGGCGCTGTCCTCGGTACAGCGTTGGCGATCAAAATGACGGCCTACATTGGTGTCGCGCCGATTGCAGCGGCTTTTGCGGAGCGTCTACCCCGGCGAACAATGTTGGTCTCGCTGGATTTAGTACGAGCCTTGGTCGCGTTGGCTCTGCCGTTCGTGACGGAGGTCTGGCAGGTCTACGTACTGATTTTTGTCCTGCAATCAGCCTCAGCCGCATTCACCCCAACATTTCAAGCGACCATTCCGGACATACTGCCAGATGAGGACGACTACACCCGCGCCCTGTCCCTATCGCGCCTGGCCTACGATCTCGAGAACGTCGCCAGCCCGATGCTCGCCGCCGCGTTGCTGACCGTGGTCAGCTTCCATAGTCTGTTCGCCGGCACGGTCATCGGTTTTCTCACCTCGGCAGCCCTGGTCTCGACAGTCCTGCTGCCGAAGGCGAAGCAGACGCCACGGCGCAGTATTTACGAGCGAACTACCCGCGGCATGCGCATCTTCCTGGCAACACCTCGCTTGCGCGGGCTGTTGGCGTTAAACCTGACGGTAGCGGCGGCCAGTGCCATGGTCATCGTCAATACGGTGGTGCTGGTCCAATCGCGCTTCGCTTTGCCTCAGAGCTCCACAGCACTGGCGTTGGCCGCGTTCGGCGGTGGCTCGATGATCGCAGCCCTGGTGTTGCCTCGGCTGTTGAAAGACATCAAAGACCGAACAGCCATGCTGTTTGGCGGAGCAATCCTGGTCGCAGGCTTGGCAATTGGCATCAACCTGACCACCTACAACTTCCTGTTGCCTCTGTGGATGGTACTCGGCGTGGGCTATTCCCTGGCCCAGACCCCGAGCGGTCGGCTGTTGCGTCGCTCGGCACATGCCGAAGATCGCCCGGCACTGTTTGCCGCCCAATTTGCACTGTCCCATGCCTGCTGGTTGATTACCTACCCATTGGCGGGATGGCTGGGTGCCAACATCAGCCTCACGGCGTCGTTTGTCGGGCTCGCTGTCGTGGCAGGTGGCGCACTGGTGGTCAGTATCGTGATCTGGCGTCCTGCGCATGACCAAGAGTCGATCAAACACACCCATGAGAACCTGCCGGTCGATCACACTCACCTCGACGGGCAGGATGGTGTGGATCACGAACACCCGTACGTGATCGATGATCAGCATCGCCGATGGCCAGATAGACGACCGTAAGTTCCTGAGTTTTGCCAAGGCTGGCTGGTCAGTCTTCAGACCAGAAACCGTAGCGCTTGCAGCGCGGGCATGGCAGGCCTAGAGGTACTTGGTGATCTGCTTGAAGGCTTCCAGTGGTGCGCGCTCACCATTGTTCAACGCCGAGATGGTGTCTTCCAGACAGTGATCGATGCGATCCTGAATGAGCGTGCGCTTGGCTTGGCACACCGCTTTTTCAACAGCATGCAGCTGCTGGGCGATGTCCACGCACTGACGCCCCTCTTCGATCATGGTGATGATGCCGCGTAAGTGGCCGTCCGCCCGCTTGAGACGCTTGATGATCGCTTCGTGACTTTGGTGGGTGTGGTGGGTGTGGGGATGGTTGTGTTCGAGCTCACTCATCATTTGAGTCTTCACGATTCATGAATAACACGAGTCTTATCCCCCCCATGGGGGATGCAAGCAATTCAGTATCCGTCTGCACATGGGTATTAATCCGGGCGATCAATTTCTGGCTACTGCGACAGGCGGCTTCACGCCCTGAGGAAGTAAGCCCCCAAAATACCCGCAGCAACGAGCCAGACTAATACTACGATCACTGCAGCAAACCTGTTCGCTGGCCGCTTCACATGGCTTTGCTCCCACTCACTCGCTTTGAGCTGACAGTCCTCGAGCACCTGCGCCGGCATCAACCGAATAGCGAGCAGAATGCCAAGCGGCAAAATGATCACGTCGTCCAGGTATCCAAGCACTGGAATGAAATCAGGAATGAGGTCGATTGGACTCAGCGCATACGCCACGACAAAAACCGCAATCCATTTGGGTAACCAGGGTGTTTGCGGATGCTGATAGCAAAACCAGAGAACCATGGTTTGTCGTTTTAGCTTTCTGGCCCAGCCACGTAAACGATCAAGTATGCGTTTCATATCGTAATTGTCAGTACCTGAAGGAGCGTGCCTGCGAGCGTAGCGCCTTGGGTGATTGGCTGCTATGGGTCGAATAGCGACGGTCTGGCATGGCGTTCCTCTTCACTTCGCGAGCATACGCTCTAACACAACCTCCAATGGATGGCGCAATTGCACGTTGGCAAAGCGTTTCACCTGACTGCGACAGGAGTATCCCGTTGCCAGCGCCTCGCTCTCTTTTTCCAGCTTGCCGGACCAGGATTGCTCAAAAATGGTTCGTGAGCTGCCCTGGTTACGAGCTTCATGGCCGAAGGTTCCGGACATGCCGCAGCAGCCGGTCGCCTCAGTCGTCAGCTTGAGCCCGAGCCGGGCAAAAACGGCTTCCCATTGCGAAGTGCTGGCCGGGACATTGGTTTTCTCGGTGCAGTGCGCCAACAAACGGAAGGTTCCGGTCGCGGGATGCGGGTTTTCCGGCAACGCATCGGACAGCCATTCCTGAGGCAGCAAGACCTTCGGGCAATCGTCGAGTCCTGGTACTTTTTGATATTCCTGGCGGTAGACCAGCGTCATCGCCGGGTCCAGTCCCACCAGCGGTACGCCGCAGTCGGCGAGCGCCTTGAGCTGATTGCCATTGCGGATCGCCGCCTTGGCGAAGGCGCCGAGGAATCCCTGTACGTGCAAAGGCTTGCCGTTGGCGCTATAGGGCGCCAGAAACACCCGATACCCCAACTGATGCGCCAACTGGATAAAGTTCGCCAGCAACGGCGTTTCGAAGTAACGGGTGAAGGCGTCCTGCACCAACACCACGCTGCGCTCACGTTGTGCCGCGGTCAGTTCGCGCAGAGCCGGCACGCTGGCGACCGCGACCTTGCAGCGGGTCAACGTGGCCTGCAAGTCATGGCGGTGGATCAGYGGGCTGTCGAGCATGCCGACCTGTCGCTCCAGCAGGCGGCTCACCCATTTCGAGCCCATCACCGCGTTGTACAGACCCGGCGCGTAAGCCATGTAGGGAATGGTGAACTCCAGCGAGCCGATCAGGTAGTCACGCAGCGGTCGTTGATAGCGACCGTGGTACAGCTCCAGAAAACGCGAACGGAATTCCGGGACGTTGACCTTGACCGGGCATTGTCCCGCGCAGGATTTACAGGCCAGGCAGCCGGCCATCGCGTCATAGACCTCATGGGAGAAATCCGCCTCGCCACGCGAGCGCGCCAGGTTATTGCGTAACCGCGTCGGCAACCCGCTCAACCACGACAACTTGCCGCGGGCTGCTTGCAATACGTCAATATTGGCCGCGCCTTGCAGACGCAACCATTCGCGAATCAACGACGCCCTGCCCTTCGGCGAATGCTGGCGCTCACGGGTGGCTTTCCACGACGGACACATCGCATCAGAGGGGTCGTAGTTGTAGCAGGCGCCGTTACCGTTGCAGTGCATGGCGGTACCGAAGCTTTGCCAGACGCGCTCGTCGATCTGCCGATCCAGATCACCGCGCAGCGTCACTTCGTTGACCTTGAGCAAGCCTTGGGCAGCCTCCGGTGGCGTGCAGATCTTCCCGGGGTTGAGTTGGTTGTGCGGGTCGAAGGCGCCCTTGAGCGATTGCAAAGCCGGGTACAACTCGCCAAAAAACTCGGGGACGTATTCCGAACGCAAGCCCTTGCCGTGCTCGCCCCATAGCAACCCGCCGTAACGCCGGGTCAACTCGGCCACGGCGTCGGAAATTGGCTTGATCAGCGCGGCCTGGGCCGAGTCTTTCATGTCCAGCGCCGGGCGCACATGCAGTACGCCGGCATCGACGTGACCGAACATGCCGTAGCTCAGGCCATAACTGTCGAGCAATTCACGAAACTCGGTTATGTAGTCGGCCAGCTTCTCCGGCGGTACGGCGGTGTCTTCAACAAAAGGCTGCGGCCGAACCTCGCCTTCGACATTGCCCAATAGCCCTACCGAGCGCTTGCGCATGGTGTAGACGCGGGACACGGCTTCGGCCCCCTCGGCCAGCGTGTGGCCCAGCCGCTCGATCGTCGTGTCGGCCTGCAGATGCGCCACGAACGACGCCACGCGAACGTTCACGTCCGCCACGTCTTCCCCGCTGAACTCCACCAGATTGATGCCCAGCGTCGGACGTTCGGCATCCGTCGGAAAATACTCGGCGACGCTGTGCCAGACGATGTCTTTCATCGCCAGCAGCAACACCCTGGAGTCCACGGTTTCGATGGACAACGGCTTGTGCGCCAGCAACGCATTGGCGTCACGCAGCGCATCCATGAAGCTGCCGTAACGCACGTTCACCAGCACCGAATACCCGGGAATCGGCAGCACGTTGAGCTTGGCTTCGACAACGTAGCCCAATGACCCTTCCGCACCACACAGCACGCTGTTGAGGTTGAAACGCCCTTGCTCATCGCGCAGGTGTGCCAGGTCGTAACCGGTCAGGCAACGGTTGAGTTTGGGGAATACCGATTCGATCAGCTCGGCCTGGGTCTCCTGAATATTGCGCGCCACCCGGTACACTTCGCCGATACGGCCGGACTGCGCGCAAGCCGCCTCCAGTTCCACTTCGGACAGCGGATGGCTGTGCAGGCGCTCACCGCCGAGCAGCACGCTGTGCAATTCCAGAACGTGATCACGGGTCTTGCCATAGGTGCAACTGCCCTGGCCGCTGGCGTCGGTGTTGATCATGCCGCCGACGGTGGCACGGTTGGACGTCGACAGCTCCGGCGCAAAGAACAGCCCGTGCGGCTTGAGCGCGGCATTGAGCTGGTCCTTGACCACGCCCGTCTGCACCCGCACCCAGCGCTCGGCAACGTTGATTTCGAGGATGGCGTTCATGTGCCGCGACAGGTCGACCACGACGCCATCGGTCAATGACTGCCCGTTGGTGCCGGTGCCACCACCGCGCGGGGTCAGCTTGATCTGGCGGAAGCGTGGCTCGGCCATCAAGGTTGCGATGCGTGCGATGTCATCCGCATCCAGGGGGAACACCGCCGCTTGCGGCAGCCGCTGGTAAATCGAGTTGTCGGTCGCCAGCACGGTGCGGGTGGCGTAGTCGGCGCTGAGCTGACCGCGAAAGCCGCTGGTGTGCAGGGCTTGCAGAAACTCCGGGTACTGGGCCGCGGGTGCAACGGTGGGCAACTGAGCGATCATCGCAGGCTGTTCTCTTGTCGGTCTAATCACGGGAAAACTCAAAACACTTGTCGCCTGAGCATTAATGGGTCAGCCTCAGGTCGTCGGCCATGCCAATGATCCTGCAGGCTCTGGCGCCGGACAAACGGATAATCCTGCCGCTATCGATGACTTTTACGAATGAATTACCGTCACCTCACTCCTTCGATGTCGTTGCTGCTGGCCTTTGAAGCCGCCGCCCGCCATGAAAGCTATACCCGCGCCGCGATGGAACTGTCACTGACCCAAAGCGCGGTGAGCCGGCAAGTCCAGGCGCTGGAGCAGCAACTGGGCCTGACGCTGTTCCGCCGTGAAGGCAGGCAAGTACAGCTGACCGATGTCGGTCGTCTTTATCAGCGGGAAATGAGCGAAGCGCTCGGACGCATCCGCAGCGCCACATTGCAGGCCATGGCTTATCAATCCGGCAGCGGCACGTTGCGCCTGGCCACCTTGCCGACCTTCGGCTCGAAGTGGTTATTGCCGCGCCTGCATGACTTCTACAAAACCCATCCCGGCATGTTGGTGCACATCAATTCCCGGATCGATGCCATCGACTTTGAAACCAGCGGCATCGACGCCGCGATAGTCGTCGGCAATGCCGACTTGCCGGGGCTGATCAGCCATCGCCTGCACACCGAAGAACTGCTGGTGATCATGTCCCCACAAGCGGCGCAAGCCCACGACACCTGGACCCCGGAACGCATTGGCGGTCAGATGCTGCTTAACGTCGCAAGCAACGCCAACGTCTGGGGCGAGTGGTTCAGCCACCACGCCCTGCCCCATCGGATGATGCGGCTGGGGCCGAGTTTCGAACTCACCTCGCACTTGATCCAGGCCGTCAGGGCCGGCATCGGCATCGGCCTGGTGCCACGTATCCTGGTGGCCGACGAGTTGGCCAACAACGAACTGATCAGCCTCGATCAGCCCTTCGCCAGCCAGCGCAGTTACTACCTGGCCTATCCGCCGCGCAACGAAATGCTGCCTTCACTCGTCGCGTTTCGTACCTGGTTGCTGGAACAGGTCTGACGGTTACCGCCCAAGGAACGCGTAGCCGAAACCCACCACCTTGGCGTCTTCGCCGTAGCCGSCCAGGAACGAAACACCCACCGGCAGGTTGCCCTCGATGATGCCTGCCGGAACGGTGATCTCGGGAAATCCCGTGGCCGAGGCAATGTACGACGACGCGTAGGTATCGCCGGACTTGCACAGGTAACTGTCATCGTTCACACCGTGCACCACCGAAGCCGGGCAATTGATGGTCGCAAAAAACAGGCTGTCGACCTTGTTCTGCTTCATGATGCCCATCAGTTGCGCGCGCAACTGTGGAATCTTCCGGGAAAGAATGGAGATGTACTGCGGCGAATCGGTGCTTGCGGCATTCGCTACCGTTTCCAGTCCGGCCAGGCGTGCCGGGTTCATCCCATGCGCAGCGTTTTGCGCCTGATTTTGCCTGGCAAGGTCGAGAAACTGCGCAAGCGTTCGCGGTTGGCCTGGATTGAGGGTGGTGAGGTAGCGTTCGAATTGCGGCTTGAATTCGCTCTCCCCCACTGGGCCGAGCACGTCGCTCCACAGGGTTTCAAAGGCTTTTGGCAATTCGATGGAGACGACCTGCGCACCGCGCTTGACGAGCGTTTCCTGCGCAGCTTTATAGACCGCATCCACTTCCGGGTTCGCCCCCTTGAAATTGTTGATTACGCCAATGGTCTTGCCTTGCAGCGAGGTACGGCTCAGTGCCGGTTCGAACTGTATTTTGTCTGCAGCAAGGTCGAAGGTCGCCGCGTCGCTTTTGTCCTGGCCCTTGATCACATCAAGCACGATGGCCTGATCCAGCACGCTGTCGGTAATGACGCCTGCGGTATCGAACGCGAGCGACAGCGGAATGATGCCGCTACGACTGATCAGCCCCAGCGAAGGTCGAAAACCCACCGTGCCGGTGACACTGGCCGGTGCCCGGATCGAGCCGCTCGTATCCGACCCCAATGCGAAGGGTGCGAACGCCGCCGCCACCGAGGCGGCAGAACCGCTGCTGGAGCCGGATGCATCACGCTTGGTGTTCCGCGGGTTCAGCGTCTGGCCGCCAAACGAGCTGTAGCCAAACCAGCCAAAGGATGCGGCCAGTTCCGACAGATTGGCTTTGCCGAGCACAATGGCTTGCCCGTCGATCAGCTTCTTGACGGTGAAGGCATCCTGGCTTGGCACCGACGAACGCAGCACGAAGGAGCCCCCGGAGGTGACCATACCGGCGGTGTCAAAGTTGTCCTTCACCACGAACGGAATACCGGCCAGCGGTGCGTACCTGGCAGTGGAATTTTTCGCCCGTTCAGCATCCCACTTGCGGGCCTGATCGATCGCCTGTTCATTGATGGTCACCAGCGCATTGATGTTCTGGCCCTGGTGATTGTTCGCCTGAATGTTATCCAGATAGTGCTGCACCAAATGTTCGGAACTGAGAGTCCCGTTGTCCAACGCATGACGCATGTCGGCGAGGGTCATGCGTTCGATACTGTCATCCGCCTGAGCACTTGCTGCCATTAGCAAAAACGAGCACGCCACGAACTTTTTATTCAACTGCATTGTTATTCTCCGAGTGGGTACAGGCGAACGAAACCAGCTCGCACCTGATGTGGGTGCAAGGGAATGAATGGGAGGCAGGGGAAAAAAGGCCGGGGTTATCCGCCGGCCCTGGTAGGTTCTGAAGGCTACGTCAAAGATCGCAGCCTTCGGCAGCTCCTACAGCAACTGATTCTTTTGCAGGAATTCCCGGGACACGCTCTCGATGGATTCACGGCCGACATCGACCCGGGAATTGAGGCCCGCGATGGTGTCGTCATCCAGCCTGGACGACAGGGCGTTGAGCAACTCGCCGATCTTTGGATTCGCCTTGAACACTTCAGTGCGAATCACCGGGGTCAGCGCGTAGCTGGGGAAGAAGCCTTTATCGTCTTGCAGCACCACAAAGCCGAAGGCCGGAATCCGCCCATCCGTCGACAGGACCAGGGCCAGATCGACCTGCCCGTCCCTGAGCGCCTGATAGGTCAGCCCGCCGTCCATGCGGACGATGTTCTTGCGTTCAAATTCAAACTTGTAGGTCTCTTGCAGAGGACGCAGGCCATCAGGCCGGGAAAAGAACTCAGCGTTGGAGGCAAACTTATAGGACTTGCCTGTTTCGATCTTCTGCGCAAGATCGCTGATCGAGGCGATTCCATCCTTCTCGGCCTCTTCCTTGCGCATGGCAAAGGCGTAAGTGTTGTTGGCCTTGGAAGGGTTCAGCCAGGTGATGCCTTTCTGCGCATCCAGCTCGCTGATTTTCTTGTACGTTTCGTCGGCGTTGAGCTTGTCCGTGACTTTATTGTAAGTAATCAGTGAAGTGCCGGTGTATTCCCAATAAACATCGACCTGACCGTTCTCTTGCGCCGCGCGCAATACGGAAGAACCCAGGTCCGGGCGTTTATCAACACTGTAGCCATTGGCGCGCAGGAGTTGAGCGGTCATCTCGGCAACCAATTGCTGCTCGGTAAACTTCTTGCCGCCGACCACAATCGTGCTGTTGGCAGAAGCACTGCCCACAACACCGCAAACAAGACTCAGGGTAAAGATCAGACTGGCCAGCATTCGATAAATCATCGTGCACCTCATATTATTGATTTTTGTCTATGGTCTTCAGATTCATTCGCGCCCGGCCAACCTCAAGCCCCGTGACACTGCAATGTTTTGAATCAAGCCGCAGCCCAGATCGACCGCAATCGCCAACAGCGCGGTCGCCGCGGCGCCGGCCAGCATCATGCCGAAGTCGTTCAAGTCGATCCCGGTAAAGATCAACTCGCCCAACCCACCGCCACCGACCAGGAAGGCCAGCGGCGCGGTACCGACGTTGATCGCCAGCGCCGTGCGGATGCCGGCGAAAATCACGTTCATCGCGTTCGGAATTTCAACTTTCCACAGCGTTTCCCGTGGCGTCATGCCCATGGCCTCGGCCGCTTCGACCAGGTGCTGCGGCACCGCACGCAGGCCTTCGTAGGTATTGACTGCCACGGGCAACAACGTCGCGACAAACAAGCCGATGATGGCCGCGCCGCTGCCGACACCAATGAAACTCATGGCCAACGCCAGCAACGCGAGCTTGGGGATCGCCTGCCCTACGTTAAGGACCTGCATGCTGGCCATGGCGTAACGCTGGTTCGCCGGACGGCTCATCCAGACGCCCAGCGGCAGCGCGATGACCAGCGCCAGCACCCCACTGACCGCCACGATCTGCAGATGCTGGACCGTCAGGTAGCTGATATCGCCCCAGTAAAATTGCAGCCCTTTCCACAATCCGATCAGTAAGTCAGACATTGTCAGTGCACCACCGGAGTAATGTTTTCAACCAGTCGCGCCAGGATGTCGGCCTGGTGGACATAGCCGATAAAACGTCCGTCGCTGTCGTTGCAAAGTGCCCAGTCCTGGCCGCGACCCAGCAACTGCGAAAGCACCTGGCGCAGGTCATCCCCGGGCTTGACGATCAGGTGCGATTGCGAAACGACAGCGCTGTTGCCGCCCACGATCTGCATGTGTTCCCGTGGCGGGACCTTGCTGGCCACGTCAGCCGCACGCAGCAGACGCAGGCGCTTCATGATCCGGTCGCCGCCCATGAAGTTCGCCACGAACTCGCTGTTGGGCCGGGCCAGCAGATCATCCGAGCTGCCGAACTGCTGGATTTTTCCGTTATGGAACAGGGCGACGCAATCCGCCATCTTCACCGCTTCATCGATGTCATGACTGACAAACAGCACGGTCTTGTTGACGAGGCGCTGGATGCGCATGAATTCGTCCTGGATCACTTCCCGGTTGATCGGGTCGATCGCGCCAAAGGGCTCGTCCATCAGCATCACCGGCGGATCCGCTGCCAGGGCCCGGGCCACGCCTACGCGTTGCTGTTGACCACCGGAAAGCTCACACGGATAGCGCTTGAGAAATTTCGACGGATCCAGCGCGACCACTTCCAGCAACTCCGCGGCGCGCTTTCGGCTTTTGGTTTTGTCCCACCCCAACAGATTGGGAACGACGCAAATGTTTTCCTCAACGGTCATGTTCGGGAACAGGCCGACTTGCTGGATCACATAGCCGATGGAGCGTTTGAGGGTG
>NZ_JBFUHY010000058.1:0-31889 GCF_056402155.1 Pseudomonas sp. P4_C1 | reverse complement strand
GAAGATGCTTGCCTTCTTACCCCGCTGCGCCGCCTCTATCCGCTTCCTGTTCGTCAGGCCAGCATTTTGCCTCGGGCTTCCTTCAGATTCGCAGTCACCCGCGACACCCTTGCCTCTGGCTAACACTTCCCCTTGCCGGGTGTGTAGAGGACTTTCACCTCCAAGTCACCAGCGAGGCCACCACAGCCAAGCTGGTTGCGCTTACGCGCAACGCGCCATGCCTGGCGCACAAATGAAAAAGCCACCCGAAGGTGGCTTTTCAATACAGTCAGGTCGAAAGCGATCAGTACGCCTTGCCCGTCTTGTAGAAGTTCTCGAAGCAGAAATTGGTCGCGTCGATGTAGCCTTCGGCGCCACCGCAGTCGAAACGCTTGCCCTTGAACTTGTAGGCAATCACGCAACCATCCTGCGCCTGTTTCATCAGGGCGTCAGTGATCTGGATCTCGCCACCTTTGCCTGGATCGGTTTGTTCGATCAGGCTGAAGATGTCCGGCGTCATGATGTAACGACCGATGATCGCCAGGTTCGACGGGGCATCTTCCGGCTTTGGCTTCTCGACCATGTTGCGCACGCGGTACAGGTCATCACCAATCAGGTCGCCGGCAATCACACCGTATTTGCTGGTTTCTTGCGGGTCGACTTCCATGATCGCGACGATGGTGCAGCGATACTGTTTGTACAGCTTGACCATCTGCTTCAGTACGCCGTCACCTTCCAGGTTGACGCACAGGTCGTCCGCCAGCACCACGGCGAACGGCTCGTCGCCGATCAGTGGTCGACCGGTCAGGATCGCATGACCCAAACCTTTCATTTCAGTCTGGCGAGTGTAGGAGAACGAGCACTCATCCAACAGGCGGCGGATGCCGACCAGGTATTTTTCCTTGTCGGTGCCCTTGATCTGGTTTTCCAGCTCGTAGCTGATGTCGAAGTGGTCTTCCAGGGCGCGCTTGCCGCGACCGGTGACGATGGAGATTTCGTTCAAGCCAGCGTCCAGTGCTTCTTCAACGCCGTACTGGATCAGTGGCTTGTTCACCACCGGCAGCATTTCTTTGGGCATGGCTTTAGTCGCTGGCAGGAAGCGAGTGCCGTAGCCGGCTGCTGGGAACAAGCATTTCTTGATCATATAAGTCCTTGTAAGGGCTGTGCGTGTACGAGTTTCGGCGCAGTCTAATCAGGCGGCGTGCACCTTACAATGCCCCCGCGCTGGCCAACCGATGCCAACATAGAGAAATAATCTTGCCGATAGTTCCCTGCGCAAGCCCTTATGCATAGCAGAGACTTGCGCAATTGCACGGCATTCAACCGCCCGGAACGAACCACCATACGCCCATCGGCACCCGTTGAGTGCGTTTGGCGGTATCATGGCGCGATTGAACCAGACAACGAGGCAAATAGATGTCGGCAGAAAAAAGCGTCAACGGATTCCTGATCAATCAGGTGAAAGACGGTCAATGGTGGGTAGCCAGTGTCGCCGGTGAAAATATCGCCGGACCTTTCCCTTCCGAATCCCTGGCAATCGAAGTGGCCTCGGTGCTGGAGCTTGAGCACCCGGAGCCCAAGCGACGCGGCAAGGACAAGAGCTGATCGACGTCCAATGCGAAAAGCCCTGCCACTGCGCAGGGCTTTTTTATGAATGCATGCAATAACGTGGCCTTTGGCTATAACCTTTTGCCTGCGACGCTGTCTCAGCCTTAGCCCACCCCCCTGATGATGATCAAGCCATGAACAAAATTTTGCCTTTGCTAGCAGTATTGGCCCTGAGCGGCTGCGCAACGTCGAAAGAAACCTACCTGGGTAACGGAGAGCAAGGCCTGTCGATTGATTGCTCCGGGGAAGCCAACTCCTGGGCTGCATGTTACGAAAAGGCCGATGCGTCCTGTGCAGGCACCGGCTACAAGATTGTCGGAACCGATGGCACGCCCTCGCTCAAGGAGAGCGACAAGACCCTCGGCGCCGACATCGGCAACTACAAGAGCCGCAATGTCGTAGTGATCTGCAAGTAAGGCGCCGCGCCCTACAGATGTATCTCAGCGAATTTGATGCCAAGCCCGCGCACGGTATCGATCAGATCATCAAGGCGACTGAAAGACTCGACTTCATCATTGTCATCCACCAGGAAATAGCTGCGCCCGGCGCTTTTCTTGAAAAACACGATCCATTCCCCCAGCTCCGCCGGATTCTGAATCACATGAGTGGCAGAGATTAAACCCTCTGCATGGCGCTCCCGGACCTGCTCTCGCTTCATAGTCGACTCCATAAATAACGATGCCGCCAAAGCATGGCTTGGGCGGCATCGGTGCTGATCGTCGACAGTCTATCAGCCGGAAATGCACGCGTTGGCAGCATTCTGTACGTCCATTGGACGCACCGGGACATTGGACATGCTCTCGTGCAGCTTGATGCTGCTGCCACCCGAACGCTCTTCAATGTCGAAAACGGCAGACGGGCCGGAGGAGTACTTGAGCGGCACGATGACACGCACTCCATCCTTGTGCGGTTCGATCTGTAAGGCGCCACGGCTTTTGGCCAGTTTTTCGCTCAGGCATTGCGCGTATTCATGGGGCTTCTTGCCAGAAATCACGTTCATGGTCGGCAGCGACTCGTTGATTTCCGAGACGTTCGCACAACCACTCACCAATACCGCCAGCGAAAGAACCAAAAAACCCCACTTCATACAAAACCTCCGATAAAGAGGCTCGGACAGCGCAGATGCGCTTTTTCTCCGAGACAAACTGCTTTATCGCTCATCAAACGTGAAATTAACGTTTTTAATTGTCAAAGTGGCCGGATAATAAGGCGTTCGGGCTGATAAACTGCGCCAATCGCCCATGCTATCGTTTTGATTTTGTAGAAAAAGCCCTTCTGGAGGCGCCTCATGAAATTTATCCATCAGCGCGAGCACCTCAATGAAGACGACATCGTCGTCATTCAATGCTCCCAAATGTGCAACATCCGCTTGATGAACGACGCCAACTTCCGCAGCTTCAAGAATGGCGGTCGTCACACCTATCACGGCGGTGCATTCGACACGTTTCCGGCCCGCATCACGGCCCCGAGCACCGGCTTCTGGAACATCACGATCGACACCGTCAACCGCCGCGCTATCAGCGTGACGCGCAAACCCACCCTGACCCACTCGATCAAAATCATTCGCCGTTCCAGCACGAAACTGAGCTGATCAGCGAACCCGAAACACAAGACAGGCAGATACAACCGTGGCCCAAACGACCAAGTACGTCATCAAATACAAACTCAACGGTGAGCGCCGCTTCGAGTTTGCCCAGCTTGAAAACGGCACCCCGGAAGAAGCCAAGGCGGCGCTGGATGCCATTCATGGACAAGACGACGTCATCAGCGAAATCAGCGTCAGCAAAGCGCTGTAACGCGATCAGGAGCGACAATGGACGTCAGCTCCCATTCGCAATTCGACCGCAAGCAGCGGAGTGCCTGCTTTATTTTTGCCTTGCAGACTGGCCACCTCAACAACAAGAGGCCCGGCAATGAGCGAGCAATATCTGGACAGGCTGGACTGGCCCCGGCTGGAACAGCAACTTGATCAGGACGGTTACGCCGTCATCCCGTCACTGTTGAGCCACAAGGCTTGTGATCAGGTCAGCGCCTTGTACCCTCGAACCGAGCCCTTTCGCTCCCACGTGGTGATGGCTCGCCACGGTTTCGGCCGAGGCGAATACAAATATTTCAGCTACCCGTTACCGGAACTTGTGGCCCGCTTGCGTAGCGCGCTCTACCCGCGCCTGGTGCCCATCGCCAATCGCTGGCAGGAGCAAATGGGTTTGCCCGACCGTTTTCCCCAAACCCATCAAGCCTTCCTCGAACGCTGTCATGCCGCTGGTCAGAACCGTCCGACACCGTTATTGCTGCAATATGGTCCGCAGGACTACAACTGTTTGCATCAGGATTTATACGGTGAGCATGTTTTCCCACTGCAAGTAGCGATTCTGCTGTCGGAACCCGATGAAGACTTCACCGGTGGCGAATTTGTCCTGACCGAACAGCGTCCGCGAATGCAATCACGCCCGATGGTCGTCAGCCTGAAGAAAGGCGACGGGCTGATATTTACCGTCAACCAGCGGCCGGTCAAAGGCGTTCGCGGTTACTACCGAGTAACCCTGCGCCACGGCGTGAGTCGCCTGCACAGCGGCAAACGGCATACCCTTGGAATCATCTTTCACGATGCGTCATGAACCCATGAATCCGCTGACTTTCGATCTGTTTGCCGATGCCGAACCCGAGCAACAATCCAGGCGCGAACAGATCGGTGAACAGTCCTACGTGCTGAGAGGCTTCGCCCTGCCCTGGCTGGAGCGTTTGCTGCCTACCCTGGAGGCGGTACTGATGGCCGCGCCGTTTCGGCAGATGGTCACGCCCGGTGGCTTTACCATGTCGGTCGCCCTGAGCAGTTGCGGTCAATTCGGCTGGACCACTGATCGTAGCGGTTATCGGTACACCCGTCATGACCCACAAACCGGCCGGCCCTGGCCAATGATGCCCGAGGTGTTTCTGCAACTGGCACAAGCGGCGGCACTGGCAGCGGGTTTCACCGATTTTGCGCCGGATTCCTGCCTGATCAACCGCTACGTCCCCGGAGCAAAAATGTCACTGCACCAAGACAAGGACGAACATTCCTACGCAGCCCCCATCGTTTCGGTATCCCTGGGCTTACCGGCGATGTTCCTGTTCGGTGGCTTTGCACGCGGTGACAAAAGCCAGCGCATCCCCTTGCTGCATGGCGACATCGTCGTCTGGGGTGGCGTGGATCGCCTGCGTTATCACGGCGTGTTGCCGATCAAGGAAGGCCATCACCCGAGACTGGGCGAGCAACGCATCAACTTCACCTTCCGTACCGCCGGATAAAGACTTCGAATTTGACCGCAAGCGCCGGAGTGTGTGGGAATTGCCMCATGGTTAATGTGCAGGCAACACCTCAAAGGACATGACGCCATGACAACCCAATCGAGCAAGATCACCATTGAAAACGATCCGCGCTGGGCCGCTGTGGTCGCGCGCGATCCCAAGGCCGACGGTCAGTTTGTCTATGCCGTGAAGACCACAGGCATCTATTGCAACCCCAGCAGCCTCGCGCGCTTGCCCAAGCCGCAGAACGTCGAATTCTTCGATAGCGCCGAACAGGCCCGGGCCGCGGGTTATCGTCCGAGCAAACGCGCGACCAAAGACCAGAGCGAACTCGCCGCGCAACATGCCGCCACCGTGGCCGCCGCCTGCCGCCAGATCGAAAGCGCCGAAACGCTACCTGCCTTGGGCGAATTGGCCGAGGCGGCGGGCCTGAGCAGCTTTCACTTCCATCGTGTGTTCAAAGCCGTCACCGGCCTGACGCCCAAGGGTTACGCCGATGCCCATCGCTCACGCAAGGTTCGCGAACGGCTGGCAGACGGCGGCTCGGTGACCGATGCCCTGTATGACGCTGGTTTCAACTCCAACAGCCGGTTTTATGAAGCCGCAGACCAACTGCTGGGAATGAAACCCGGGGACTACCGCGCCGCCGGTCAAAACAATGACATTCGTTTTGCCGTTGGCCAGTGTTCGCTGGGCGCGATTCTGGTGGCGCAGAGCGAGCGCGGGGTCTGCGCGATCCTGCTGGGTGATGATCCGCACCAACTGGTTTGTGATCTGCAAGACAAGTTCCGGCGCGCGAACCTGATTGGCGCCGATCATGAATTCGAGCAATTGATTGCCAGGGTCGTCGGCTTTATCGAGGCGCCGGCCATTGGCCTTGATTTGCCTCTGGACCTACGCGGCACGGCGTTTCAGGAGCGTGTCTGGCAAGCGCTGCGAGAAATTCCCGTTGGCAGCACTGCCAGCTACGCCGATGTCGCGCAGCGCATCGGTCAACCAAAAGCCGTTCGCGCCGTGGCTCAAGCCTGTGGCGCTAACAGCCTGGCAGTCGCGATCCCGTGCCATCGCGTGGTGCGCAGCGACGGCAATCTGTCGGGCTATCGCTGGGGTGTCGAGCGCAAACGGCAGTTGCTGGAGCGCGAGTCGCAGTGATCAGCGGTTCACATCCACCACCACGCGCCCGCGCAACTGCCCGGCCAGCAAGCGCGGCGCGGCTTCGATGGCTTCGCTCAAGCCGATTTCGTGACTGATCAGCGGCAACAGGTTGAAGTCCAGATCCTGGGCCAGGCGACTCCAGGCTTCCACCCGTTTGGCTTTGGGCTGGGTCACGCTGTTGATACCGGCCAGGGTCACGCCGCGCAAGATGAACGGCGCAACGGATGCGGGAAAGTCCATGCCCTGGGCCAGACCGCAGGCCGCGACGGTGCCATTGGCCTTGGTGCTGGCGCAAGCGTTGGCCAGGGTGTGGCTGCCGACCGAGTCGATGACCGCCGCCCAACGCTCCTTGGCCAACGGCTTGCCTGGTTCGGAAAGCGTGGCCCGGTCGATGATTTCGCCAGCGCCCAGTTGCTTCAGGTAATCATGCTCTGACGTACGTCCGGTAGACGCGACCACCCGGTAGCCGAGCCTGCTTAGTAACGCGATGGCGAAACTGCCGACGCCGCCGTTGGCACCAGTGACCAGGACTTCACCCTGTTCAGGCGTCACGCCATTGTGCTCAAGGGCCAGGATGCACAGCATGGCCGTGTAGCCCGCCGTGCCGATGGCCATCGCCTGGGCAGCAGTGAATGCCTTGGGCAGCGGGATCAGCCAGTCACCATTCAGGCGAGCCTTCTGCGCCAGTCCCCCCCAATGCCCTTCACCCACGCCCCAGCCATTGAGCAGGACCTGGTCACCGGGCTTGTAGTCCGGATGCCTGCTGTCTTCGACGACACCGGCCAGGTCGATGCCCGGCACCATCGGGAATTTACGCACCACCGGGCTGCTGCCGGTGATCGCCAGGCCATCCTTGAAGTTCAGCGTGCTGTAGGCAACACGCACCGTGACATCGCCCTCGGGTAACTGATCGTCCTGGATCTCCTGCAGTGTGGCCCGGTAACCGCTGTCGTCTTTGTCGATCAAAATACCTTTGAACATTACGGCCTCTCAATGGAATCAGTCTGGTTGGGGTGCAATGGAAATAACACATGGCAGCAGATTGTCGTACTCGACTTTAAGCCAATCTGCCAATTCCATAACTCTTCCCAAGTGATGAATCACTCCTTCGGTGGCGCAGGTGGAGGCTTCCATCGACGCTGAAGAATGCGTGAAGTGCTGAAATGACGACTGGCCTTGCGCCAGTCGTTGCGTTACAAATCCTGTTCTACCGTCCCTGCCCGGATTCAACGTCGGAGAACACAGCACATGAACCAATGGCCAGATACCCGCATTCTTGACCTGCTCGGGATCGAACTGCCGATCATTCAGGGGCCGATGGCCGGTGCCACAAACTCGTCCATGGTGATTGCAGCCTGCAATGCCGGCGGGCTGGGTTCGATGCCGGCGGCGATGCTCAGCACCGATCAACTGCGCGAAGAGCTGAAAACCATCCGCCAACACACCCAGCGCCCGATCAACGTCAATTTCTTCTGTCATCAACCTCCGGCCCCTGATGAACAACGCGCGCTGGACTGGAAAAACCTGCTGCAGCCCTACTACCAGGAACTCGGCGCCGATTTCGATGCGCCAACCCCGGTGTCCAACCGGGCACCGTTCGATCATGCGGCCTGCGAAGTGATCGAAGAATTTCGACCTGAAGTGGTGAGCTTTCACTTTGGCCTGCCGGAAAAATCCCTGCTCGACCGGGTGAAAGCCACCGGTGCGAAAGTGTTGTCCTCGGCCACAACCGTCGCAGAAGCCGTGTGGCTGGAGCAGCATGGTTGCGATGCAATCATTGCCATGGGCTACGAAGCCGGAGGCCATCGCGGGATGTTTCTCAGCGATGACCTGAGCAGTCAGGTGGGGACTTTCGCCCTGGTGCCACAAGTCGTCGATGCGGTGAAGGTGCCGGTGATTGCCGCCGGCGGCATCGCTGACGCACGAGGCGTCGCCGCCGCCTTCATGCTGGGTGCTTCGGCAGTGCAGGTGGGGACGGCGTACCTGTTCACCCCAGAGGCCAAGGTCAGCCCGTCCCATCACAAAGCGTTGCGCACCGCCAGGGAAAGCGAGACGGCCGTCACCAACGTGTTCACCGGTCGCCCGGCCCGGGGCATCCTCAATCGGGTGATGCGTGAACTGGGGCCCATGAGCGCCAAGGCCCCGGCCTTCCCCCTTGCCGGTGGCGCGCTGATGCCTCTGCGGGCCAAAGGTGAAGCGGACTTCAGCAACCTCTGGGCCGGTCAGGCCTTTACCCTCGGGGTCGAATTGACCAGCGAGGCACTGACTCGAAAACTGGCTGAAGAAGGATTAGCGAGACTGCTACGTCACCCCTGAGCAGCACTTGCGTTAAAATTGTATACAACTTTGTGACAGCACATTCCGTTTAAAGGTAATTCGCTATATATTTTTGTACATAACGATTAACCTGCTGCAATTGCCTTTAACGGAGCCGTTTCATGACCATTCGTGCCTCACGTTTTGCCCCGACCTGCCTGGCGAGCCTTCTCGCCGTATTCGCCTTCGGCTCAGCCCAGGCGGACGAAGTCCAGGTGGCTGTCGCCGCCAACTTCACCGCGCCCATCCAGGCCATCGCCGCTGACTTCGAAAAAGACACCGGGCACAAGGTGGTCACCTCCTTTGGCGCCACCGGCCAGTTCTACACCCAGATCAAAAACGGCGCGCCGTTCGAAGTGTTCCTCTCGRCAGACGACAGCACCCCGCAAAAACTTGAAACCGAAGGCGACACCGTCAAGGGGTCGCGCTTCACTTACGCGGTCGGCACGCTGGCACTGTGGTCGGCCAAAGAAGGCTACGTCGATGCCAAGGGCGATGTGCTGAAAAAGAACGAATACCAGCATCTGTCCATCGCCAACCCGAAAGCCGCGCCTTATGGCCTGGCGGCGACTCAGGTGTTGGCCAAGGAAGGTCTCACCGACAAGGTCAAGGACAAGATCGTTGAAGGCCAGAACATCACCCAGGCCTATCAGTTCGTTTCCACCGGCAATGCCGARTTGGGTTTTGTCGCCCTGTCGCAGATCTACAAGGACGGCAAGATCACCAGCGGTTCGGCCTGGATCGTTCCGGCCAGCCTTCACGACCCGATCAAACAGGACGCTGTGATTCTCAACAAGGGCAAGGACAACCCGGCCGCCAAGGCGTTGGTTGACTACCTCAAGGGGCCGAAAGCGGCAGCTGTCATCAAGTCCTACGGTTACGAAATCTAAATGTCGCTATCGAGTGCCGATTACTCCGCCATTTGGCTGACCCTGAAACTCGCGTCCCTGACGACCGTCATCTTGCTGATTGTCGGCACTCCGATTGCGTTATGGCTCGCGCGCACCCGCTCCTGGTTGCGCGGCCCGGTCGGGGCGGTTGTTGCCCTGCCCCTGGTGCTGCCACCGACGGTGATTGGTTTCTATCTGTTGTTGGCGCTCGGCCCTCACGGGTACATCGGCCAGCTCAGCCAATCACTCGGCCTTGGCACCCTCACCTTCAGTTTTGCGGGGCTGGTCATCGGTTCGGTGTTGTATTCGATGCCGTTCGTGGTCCAGCCACTGCAAAACGCATTTTCCGCAATCGGCACGCGTCCGCTCGAAGTGGCCGCGACACTGCGGGCCAATCCCTGGGACACCTTTTTCAGCGTGACGCTGCCCCTGGCCCGCCCCGGTTTCATTACCGCGGCCATTCTCGGCTTCGCCCACACCGTCGGCGAGTTCGGCGTAGTGCTGATGATCGGCGGCAACATTCCCGAGAAGACCCGCGTGGTCTCGGTGCAGATCTACGATCACGTCGAAGCCATGGAATATGCCCAGGCCCATTGGCTGGCCGGGGTGATGCTGGTGTTCTCGTTTGTCGTCTTGCTGGCGCTGTATTCCAGCCGAAAAACCAAAGCGGGCTGGAGCTGATCGATGATTCAAATGCGCCTGAAACTACGCTACCCGGGCTTCGCTCTGGACGTCGACCTGCAACTGCCCGGACGTGGCGTCACTGCGCTTTACGGTCACTCAGGCTCCGGCAAGACCACTTGCCTGCGCTGCATTGCCGGCCTGGAACGGGCCGATCAGGGTTTTATCCAGGTCAACGATGAAGTCTGGCAAGACAGCGAAAACAAGCTCTTCGTCGCGCCGCACAAACGCGCGCTCGGCTACGTGTTCCAGGAAGCCAGCCTGTTTCCTCATCTGTCGGTGCTGGCCAACCTTGAGTTCGGCCTCAAGCGCATTCCCAAGTCGCAGCGTCGGGTCGATATGGCCCACGCCACCGAGTTGCTGGGCATCAGCCATCTGCTGGACCGGCACCCACAACACCTTTCGGGTGGTGAGCGACAGCGCGTCGGCATCGCCCGCGCCTTGCTCACCAGCCCGAAACTGTTGTTGATGGACGAGCCATTGGCCGCGCTGGACGCCCAACGTAAAAGTGAAATCCTGCCCTACTTGCAACGTCTGCACGACGAACTCGACATTCCGGTACTGTACGTCAGCCACTCCCAGGATGAAGTCGCGCGGCTGGCCGACCATATCGTGTTGCTCAACAACGGCAAGGCACTGGCCAGCGGCCCGATCGGCCAGACCCTGGCGCGCCTCGACTTGCCACTGGCGATGGGGGACGACGCTGGTGTGGTGATCGTAGGTCGCGTGAGCGCCTACGACGCCGACTATCAACTGCTCAGCCTGCAATTGCCCGACACCACTCTCAACATTCGTGTGCCTCACACACCGATGGGTACGGGTCAGACACTGCGCTGCAAGGTCCAGGCGCGGGATGTGAGCCTGAGCCTGCACAGTGCCGAGCAAAGCAGCATTCTCAATCGCCTGCCGGTTACTGTGGTCAGTGAAATGAGCGCCGACAACGCCGCCCATGTGCTGATTCGCCTGGACGCCGCAGGCACGCCGCTACTTGCACGGATCACGCGTTATTCCCGCGACCAACTGAACGTCCATCCTGGCCAGCAACTCTGGGCACAAATCAAAGCGGTCGCGGTGCTGGCGTAAATCCGGCGGCACCTGAGCCGACGAATTAACCTGCCTATTTTTTGCACGATCACCAATGGCTTCTATAGTTGATCTGTACACGAATCAGCTGCGGAGACGCCATGGAAGACATTTTCGTCGTGAAGCGTTGCAACAGGATCATCATCCATGGCCGCCGTGAGGGTGAATATGACCACCTGCCACCGGATGCCGCAGTCTGGTACCGCATCGCCGATACCCGAACCCAAGGCTTCATCGGAGACGGCTACGATATTGAAGAAGACGCCCAACGCATTTGCCGGCAGTTGAACGCCAAATCACAAGTGACAGCCCGACAAAGTTGACGGCCTGTTACCATTTTTTAACGGGTCTATACTGAATTGGTTGAAGGATCAGCGACCCCAACGGCAGAAAGCTCGCTCCAGGCGGGCTTTTTGCTGCCACACCCAGGTTTCTTGAACGGAGGTGTCACCCATGTCCGAAAAAGAGTCCATCACCACCCTGCTCACCTTGCTGGACTCCCGTCAGGCTCGCTTGGCCGCGGCCTGCAAGGAAATTGCCGACTGGGTCGATCATCAAGGCGGGCACCCCACCGCCCTCAGAATTCGTGATCGCCTGAACGACATCGAGAAGGACACGCCGCTGATTCGGCACACGCTGTCGTCACTCAAACCTGTCGACCCGCCTCTGCCCAGGTTCAGATGATCCGTCACGGATTTGCACTGCGAGGACAGGCCTGATTCGGGCAGCATGATCGGTGACAGTGACGTCTCCGAACGTTTGGCTGCCCGCTGGATTTCCATCCTTTCTTACAACCCGGCCTGGCTGCGGGCACACATGAACAGAAACCCCATTACTTGTCGACGCCCTTGCGCGCCGGCTCCATGACCTCGCGCAGGGACATGCGCTTGAACGCCTCGACCAGAGCTCGCCCTTCCTCTGGCGCACAAGTAACCGCCAGGCGCATGGTCGCCTCGCCCAGGTGCCAGATCAAAAACGCGGATTCCCGAACCTGCTGCTCATCGCTTTGCGCAAAGACACGAACCATGGCCTGGGCCAGCAGCGTTCCGGCAATCCGGCTCTCCCCCAACTCCAGCTGCAACAGCTGCTTGTCGGCCTGCATGCCGGACCAGATGTCACGCATCACCGGTGTCGCCATCACGATCTCGTAATACAGATCGAGCAACTGCGAATAGGCTGCCTGCAAGCCCCGGGCATCCTCGACAGCCTCCATCGCCTGTGTAATGCAACGACGACTTTCAGCGTTGTAGCGTTCGGCCAGTGTGCGGATGACGGAACTCTTGTCGGGGAAATACTGATAAAGGGAACCGATCGAGATCCCGGAACGCTCGGCAATTTCACTCATCTTGAGTTGGTCGCAGCCTTTGTCCGCAATCAATTGAGTCGCCACTGTCAGAATCCGCTCCTGACGTTCGCGGCTGCGTTGTTGCGTGGGATTGCGTCGAGCCGCTTGCACAGCAGGCTGTTCGAGGGCTTCAAGGGTCTTTTTGCGCACGAGTGAATTTCCCGGTCAATAACGTGACATGTACTCACCTTAGCATCGCATCCGCCAACGCCCAATAACAGATGTCCATCCGTCGGGGACTCCGATCCGCTGGTTGACGACAAAACATGAGTATCTATCATCTTTTAAACGTGAGCACCGCTCACATTAACCGATGGAGATGAACGTGATGAAAACCGATCAACCAATCACACTGGTCCTTGGCGCCACGGGCAAAACCGGGCGGCGAATCACCCAACGACTCGAGGCTGCCGGCCTGGCCGTTCGCCAAGGCTCCCGCCATGCGAATCCCCCTTTCGACTGGGAAGATCGATCAACCTGGGACGCGGTGATAGATGGCGCTCATGCGGTCTACATTTCCTTCCAACCTGATCTCGCCGTTCCAGGCGCCCTTGAAACCATTCAGGCGTTCACCGACCTGGCAGTGAAAAGCGGAGTCCGCAAACTGGTCTTGTTATCCGGGCGCGGTGAGATCGAAGCGGAACAGGCCGAACGTGTCGTACAGAACAGCGGGATTGACTGGACGATTCTGCGGGCCAGTTGGTTCTGCCAGAATTTCAGCGAGGCGCACTTTCTTGAACCCATTCTGCAAGGCGAACTCGCACTCCCCGTCGGCAATATCGCCGAACCCTTTGTCGATGCAGAAGACATCGCCGAATGTGCCGTCGCCGCACTGACCCAACCCGGACATACCAACCAGCTCTATGAATTGACCGGTCCTCGGGCGTTGACCTTTGCCGAAGCCGTGACCGAGATCGCCAGCTCCACCCATCGCAACATCGAATTCGTGGCCGTACCAGCGGATGCCTATCGACAAGCATTGGAACAGGAACAACTTCCCCCGGAGTTGATCGATCTGGTGCTGTACCTGTTCACGTCTGTGCTCGATGGCCGCAACACGCCCGTGACCGATGGCGTACAACGGGCACTGGGTCGGCCGGCACGCGACTTTAGCGACTACGTACAGCGCACTGGCGCTACGGGCATCTGGGGAAATGGAAGTCCGACGTAAAGCAGTGGCGAGAACCCGCTTCGTCGACTAGGGTTTTTTGCGTATCGAACTGCGACGCCTTTATTGGCAGGAGCCTGATCAAGGAGAAACCCATGTCACTCAATCGTAGTGCCGAACAAACCTACCGCCAGTGGTCCACCCCGATTCTGCTGGAACTCAAGGAGCGAGAACATCAAATGAACCCGTCAGACCGCCAGGCTTTGGAAAACGTACTGCTGGAAAGAAGGCTGATCGATACCGGCAACCCGACCGGCAGCGATCGCCGCAAGGCAGACCCGGCGTCCTGAAGCATCAGGCAACCACGATCAAGATAGAAATAATGGAGCGGAAACAACCAAGGGTTTGCACAGCGCTCGCTCGCGAACCCTTGATTTCAGATAACGCCGGGCAACGGAATCGATGGCTCTGCCGCGCTAAAACCACCCACTACGCTCGTCTTCCAACTCCTGGCGGCACTGCTTGAGTTGGGCGCTGTAAATCTCTGACTGCTTTTGCACTTTCTGGGCAACCTGCATCAGCCAGGGTTTACTGCGATAGGTATTGCGGCTATAGCCCCCACGCCCTTCGTGGTAAGCCAGGTACTGATTGTAGGTGTCCCATTTGGAGATCCCCAACTGACGCTGGGTGCCAGTGGTGTACCAACCGATAAACATGATCGCGTCGTCGAAGCTGTCACGCGAACCACCGTTGCCAGTATCGCCCTTGTACTCGCCCCACACCGGATCTTGAGCCTGCGCATAACCATAAGCCGAACTGACTCGCCCCCAAGGGATTACCCAAAGCAGATAGTCACGAGGCGGCAATGCATCTGCCACGAAGCTGCTTTCCTGCTGCATGATCGCCATGGCCACATGTGGAGGCGTCCCATATTCACTCTGCATTTCCAGCGAGTCCTCGTACCAGTCCGGATACTCACGGTAAATACTGCAGAGATTGCCTTGATCTTTGGGTGGCGTAGTCGTGCAACCTGTCAAAAACATAAACAACAAAGCCAACAGCGAAACTTGTCTTTGTTTCATCCAGCACCCTCAAAAAAAATAAGGGCATAAAGTGCCCTCCGATTACCGCAAGGAGCCTGAGTCGGGCCGTTGCAGGCAAAAACTTCAGAAGACATCCATCTTGACCACGTCACCCTTATTGAGAGACTGCTTTGTAAGTCCCTGTTGCAAAGCCAGGCCCTGCAAGGACTTCATGCCTGAGGTGATTCTTTTTGCGTGGGCATGACCGGGTAGTCCGTTCGGATGCGTAACGTGATGAACTGGCATCGGTCTGGGTGAGGCAGCCATAGCCTCGGGGGTCGCCGACCAGCCGCATCTAACCCGGGTCTACAAGTCAATCATGGGCGCTACGCCGGGCGAGTTCTGGCGCAGTCGAAACAGTCGCGCCGTTTAATAAAAATGCTCACTCAATCACGTATTCGACGGCGATTGCGGCGTATCAGGATTGAGCTGCTGACGCCTGAATTGTCCAGGTGGCTGGCCGTGTATCTGGCGGAAGCGTCGCGAAAAATAGGCCTCGTCGGCAAAGCCGCACAACCTCGCCACCTCCCCCACCGGCCTTGTTCCATTGAGCAGATAATTGCGCGCCGCGTGCATCCGGCGTTCGAGCACCAGCTCAGTGAAGGTCTTGCCGATTTCCTTGCGCAACCAGTGCGTCAGGTACGTTGGTGACAGGTAAGTCGCAGCAGCCACCTTGATCAGATTGAGATCGGGGTCGGCAATATTCTTGCGCAAGTATTCGGACATCCTGCTCAGCGCGTTGCGCCGGCTGACTTCGGCGGCATTCTCTTCGGCCAATCGTTTGAGCGGCTCGGCATACAAGGCACAAACGCTCCCCAGCAGTTGCAGCAACAACCCCTTGAGCATCTCGCGGGTGCCAAACTGACGGTTCTCATCGAGCACGCGCATCTGCTCGATCAAGCCACAGACTTTTCTGAAATCCTCATCGGCCAGAATGAAATCCAGATGCTCCTGAAAGCGGAACGGTGACAACTCCGGCGCCAACAGAATCGAGACTTCCTCCAGGTCCATCGGGTCGCATTGCAAATGCGGCAGCAGGAAGGTCTGGGAAAAATTTATCACCATGAAGTTGCTGTCTGCCGGATGCGGAATCACGTGCACGCGATGCGGCAGGATGAAGGCCAGCGTATTGCGCGGAAACGGACGTTCGACGTTGCCGATGTGCTGCACGGTATCGCCACCGAGGTTGACCTGGATCTGGAAATACTCATGGCGATGCGGGCTGGTTTCGGCGCGCCGTCCCTTTTTGTCGCGGATGTAAAAGTCCGTCAACTCACTGCGTTGCTGCATGACGTAAGTGGGTACTCGACTCGGTGACGACATCGCCTGAGGATCCTCGACAGGTACATGGACAGGTTGTCGTCGCGCCGCGATGCAGGCGGCGACCGCGGTGATTGTGAAGGCAGACACCGTTGGCTTCAACACGTCATAGGATGACAACGAAATACAGAGAATTAATTGTATTGGTGTGTGATGTGTCGTCTGTCCAAAAAAATACGAGCACACAAAAACAATTACTCTTTTATAAACATATAGTTATGAAAACCATGACACATAACGAAGGAAATGAGCTGATTTGATTTTTCTTGGACACCTGCATTAATCGCCTTTTTCAGAAGAAAAAACGATCTAACGCCTCAGTTGATTTTGGGAGGTTGTACGACCACTGTGACAGTCAATGCAGCCCGACCCTTCCAAAAACAATCAAAAGGTGCGCACGTGATGAACCTGTTTTTCCCCCTCGCCAACCCTCCCCCCGATCGAGCCAGTCCGAAGGCGTATCTGAGCGCCTGACAGCGGCTGTCCGCGCCTCTCATTCAAGTAGCGATTGCTCTGCCCCGACACTGGGGGTATCGGCTTCGGCTGCGCGCGAACATCTCGATTCTTCTAACAATAAAAAGGTCTACTCATGTCGAACTCGCAAACCTCCCCGTCCACCGCGCCGTCGGTGAGCGCCGGCGCCCGGGACGCCCTGTTGCCTCAGCGACTGCCGACGCGTCGGCGCTGGTTCATGCTGTCATTGCTGCTGATTGCGACCATCATCAACTACATCGACCGCGTGAACATCTCGATTGCCGCACCGTTCATGGCCAAGGATCTGGGCCTGGACAAGATCGAAATGGGCCTGATTTTTTCCGCGTTTGCCTGGACCTACGCACTGGCCTTGGTCCCCGCCGGGTTCATCGCCGATCGCTTCGGTTCCCGGTTCACCTACGGTGTATCGCTGATCAGTTGGTCGACGGTCACCGTGTGCCAAGGCTTTGCCACAGGATTCGCTTCGCTGTTCGGGCTGCGCCTGGCGGTCGGTACCATGGAGGCTCCAGCGTTTCCGGCCAACAGCCGAGCGGTCACGGTGTGGTTCCCGGCCCGTGAACGAGGCCTGGCCAGCAGCATTTACGTGTGCGGCCAATATCTGGGCACGGCACTGTTTACCGGCGTGCTGTTATGGCTGGCCACGACCTATGACTGGCGCCATGTTTTCTACAGCACCGGGATACTTGGCATTGTGTTCGGTGTGATCTGGCTGTACCTGTACCGCGATCCGTTGAACTGCAAGAACGTCAGCCAGGAAGAGCTGAAGTACATCGAAGCCGGGGGTGGACTGGTCAAGAGCAGTCAGGAACGCACCCGGTTCAACTGGCGGCAGATCGCCGAGCTGTTCAGTTATCGGCAGATCTGGGCGATTTGCATCGGCAAGTTCGCCAGCACCTCGGCGTTGTACTTCTTCCTGACCTGGTTCCCGACATACCTGATCGAGGAACGCAAGCTGACCATGATCAAGGCCGGGATCTTCGCGGTGCTGCCGTTCGTGGGTGCAACGGTCGGCATTCTGCTGGCCGGCATCGTCTCCGACCTGCTGATACGACGCGGCTATTCAATGTCCTTCGCGCGCAAGTTGCCCTTGGTGGTCGGATCGATGCTGGGCATGTCGATCGTCCTGGTGAATTTCACCGACTCGAACGTGATCTGCATTGCCGTGCTGACCATTGCTTTCTTCGCCCAAGGGATTGCCTCGTCATCGTGGGCAGCCGTATCGGAAGTCGCGCCCAAGGAACTGATCGGCCTGACCGGCGGGATTACCAGCCTGGCCGCCAACATCGGCGGGATCGTCACCCCGATCGTGATTGGCGGCATCGTCCACGCGACAGGCTCGTTTGCCTACGCCTTCTGGTTCATTGGCGGCGTGGCGCTGATTGGCACCCTGTCCTATTCGTTGTTGCTCGGTCGCTTGTATCGCATCGAGCTCAAGGCACGCTAAGTCCGGAAAACATGAGCGCAGAAAAGCGTTTTTCTCCAACACGAGGCGGCTTTCGTCCAACTTCGCAAAACGAAGCCGCCGTAGGCTGATGCTTCCAACAGGACCACGACAAAAATGACTATGACCGAATACGTTTTCACTCCGGATTTACCTGTGACCTTGCCAGTTGCCGGCAGCCAGCAGCGTTTCCCCGTTGGCCGGGTATTTTGCGTCGGCCGCAACTACCCTTGGCCAGACACCCAGGGTCAGTCCCGCCAGCCACCCGTGTTTTTCATGAAGCCGGCGAGCAACGTGGTGGATGCGTTGGGTGAAGTGGCGTTCCCGCCGCTGACCGAAGAGTTTGCCCACGAAATCGAATTGGTCGTCGCCATTGGAGAAGGTGGCGCCAATATTCCGGAGAGTCAGGCGCTGGCCTATGTCTGGGGCTACGCCGCCGGGCTTGACCTGACCCGTCGTGATGTACAGCGAGCGGCCAAGAGCAATGGCTTGCCGTGGGAAGGTGCCAAGGTGTTCGACGGCGCCGCGCCGATGACCGCCATCGTGCCAGTCACTCGCGCCGGACACCCGGACGGCGATTTGTGGCTGAACGTCAACGGCGAAGAGCGCCAGCGCGACAGCCTCGACAGCCAGATCTGGTCGGTCAGTGAAATCATCAGCCGCATCTCGCAGTCGGTGGCGCTGCGGGCCGGTGACCTGATCATGACCGGCAGCCCGGCAGGCGTCGATGTGTTGCAACCCGGCGACATCATCAACGCCGGGATCGATGGCATCGGCCAACTGGAAATGCGCGTCGGTCAGCGACCTTGAACCCGGCTTCCGCCCTCGTGAATTGAA
Source organism: Pseudomonas sp. P4_C1 (assembly GCF_056402155.1). Taxonomy (NCBI): domain Bacteria; kingdom Pseudomonadati; phylum Pseudomonadota; class Gammaproteobacteria; order Pseudomonadales; family Pseudomonadaceae; genus Pseudomonas; species Pseudomonas sp. P4_C1. The sequence goes on along the minus strand of NZ_JBFUHY010000058.1, from coordinate 13,261 downwards.
AAAGGAGATAACAACATGAACAGTCCATTGAAAGTGGCCCTGGTGAGCGGCGCCGGTAGCGGAATCGGCCGCGCCGTGGCCCTGGCTCTGATGGCCGACGGATTTACCCTGGTATTGGCTGGTCGTCGGCCAGAGCCTTTACAGGCATTGGTCGAATTGGCGCTCAGCGAGGGACACGAAGCGTTGGCGGTGCCCACCGATGTGCGCGACCCGGCCAGTGTCGATGCGCTATTTGCCACCATTACCGAGGTATACGGACGCCTCGACGTGGTGTTCAACAATGCCGGAGTCAACGCCCCTGCCGTGCCGCTCGATGAACTGACGTTCGAGCAGTGGCGCAACGTGATCGACACCAACCTGAACGGTGTTTTCCTCTGCGCCCGTGGTGCCTTCGCACAGATGCGCCGGCAACAGCCACAGGGCGGACGCATCATCAATAACGGCTCAATCTCAGCCCATACCCCACGCCCGTTCAGCAGCGCCTACACCGCCAGCAAACATGCGGTGTTGGGACTGAGCAAATCCCTGGCCCTGGACGGGCGCGAATTCAACATCGCCTGCAGCCAGATCGACATCGGCAACGCCTTGACCGAAATGTCGGTGCGCATGACCAAAGGCGTGCGCCAGGCCAACGGCACCATCGCGGTGGAGCCGATGGTGGACGTCAAGCATGTGGCCGATGCCGTGCGCTACATCGCCGCTCTGCCGCTGGAGGCGAACGTCCTGAACATGACCGTCATGGCCAGCGCCATGCCGTTTGCCGGTCGCGGTTAAACCGGACTTTTTATTCTGTTACGCGAGGTTTACATGAAGCCAGAAGTCTTGCAGCTCAGCCCGATCCTGATCCCCGAAATCAACGCACGGCTCGATGAGTTGTTTACCGTCAGACGTTACTTCCAGCAGGCCGACAAGCAGGCTTATTTGCAGGAACACGGCGCGAACATTCGCGGGGTGATCACCGGCGGGCATACCGGGATCAGCCAGGCGCTGATGGCCCAGTTACCCAAACTGGAAGTGGTGGCGGTCAATGGCGTTGGCACCGATGCGGTGGACCTGGCTTACGCCAGGGATCGCGGGATCCGCGTGACCGCAACCATCGGCGCGCTGACCGAAGATGTCGCCGACCTGGCCATCGGCTTGTTGATTGCTGTGTGTCGGGGTCTGTGCACCAGTGATCGTTATGTGCGTTCGGGGCAATGGCCCCATAGCCCGACACCGTTGGCCCCGTTGCCGTTGGCGCGTCAGGTGTCGGGCATGCGCATCGGCATCGTCGGCATGGGCCGGGTCGGCCGTGCCGTGGCGACCCGGGCCGCAGCGTTCGGCTGCCCGATCAGTTACACCGATCTGCAGCCGATGAGCGATGTGAACCACACTTTCATCGCCGATCTGAAGCAGCTGGCCAGCAACAGTGATGCGCTGATTCTCGCGGCCGCTGCCGACAAGACAGAAGCCATCATCAATGCCGAGGTGCTGCAGGCACTGGGCAAGGACGGGTATCTGATCAACGTGGCGCGGGGCAAGCTGGTCAACGAGGTCGATCTGGTCGCGGCGCTTGCCGCTGGCGAGATCGCGGGCGCGGCGCTGGATGTGTTTGTCGATGAACCGAACGTCCCCGAGACACTGTTCGGCAACGAGAACGTGGTACTGCAGCCCCATCGCGCCAGTGCGACGCTGCAGACCCGCACGCGGATGGGAGAAATGGTGGTGGCGAGCCTGGTGGACAGTTTCGCCGGGAGAATACCGCAGGGTTCTGTGACTGACTGAAGGGTGGCTACCGAGGGGACCTTGCGTCCCCTCGACGGCTTGGTGTCAGGTACGACTCGGTCGTAGCCAATGATGAGGAAACGGGTTCGACGGGTTCAACCAGTCAGGTTGAGATAACGGGAAACCCTGCAGTTAAAAGCTGCAGGGCGAGTGGGCTTTTAGCCTTGACTTGAGACCGGCTAATGGGCGTCCCTTTTTTCCCAGGCAATGGTTTCGATGGAAGTGGGTGCATGAAGTGCGACCCGATCACTCGCCACCATCCCTGTGCCCACTAACTGCCGGGCTACCACGCAGGCGAGTTCGTCCAACGCTCCGTAGGTGATCTTTCGGCCACTGATGGTCAGCGCAATCTTGTCCGGCGTTCGCTCGGCGTGGTCTTTTACATAGTCATGGAACTGTTTCATCTGGCCACCTCGCTGCCATCTTCCAAGGATGACGACGACAACGGAGCGCCTTCTTCCTTGTTCGCCTGTACGGCTTCGTTATCCTTGGGGACGAGTAGCACAATTGCCCCCACGATCACTTCGAAAATTCCGGCACCGACAATCACCAGGCCGGTTTCAAAACGGGCATACAGCGCAGCACCGCAGGCACCGGCAATCAGAATCGACGCACCCAGCGTGGCAAAGCGCAGCCTTGCCAGCCCGGCGATTTCGCTTTGCCTGAACCGGGTTTGAATGAGCAGAATGAATGAGATGTCGATCAGTGGCCCGCCGAGTGCCGCAAGACTTGCGCCAACCATCATCCCCGTCAGGACGTGTTCCGGTGGCAGGTACAGCACGGCCGCACCGATGATCGCAATGCCCAGGCCGTTGACCACGGAGCCGAAGGTAAACCCGTGATACAAGCGGCGGATCTGCAGATTGCCCACAACAAAAATGGAGACCAGGTTCCCTGCCCCGTATGCCCCCATGATCAGGCCGTAGGCAGCAAAACCCTGTACGCCGAATCCCTGGATATCGTATTTGACGACGGCCAGCGCCATGCCGATCGATATACCCACGCTCCAGGCAACATTGCCCAGTCCCGCACACACATACACCGCCTGCATCTGGCGACGTCCCGCAAGACTTCTCCAACCGGCGGTAAATCCGGCACGCCGGCTTGTTGCCTTGACAGGTTGGCGCGGCAGCGCTTCGCCCAGCTTCATGACCGCCCACGCGGAGATCAGGAAGGTGATGCTGTTCAGGGTAAACAGATGCTCGATCGGAATCAGCAGCGTAATCGCCGCTGCCAGCATTGGCCCGATCACCCGGGCGACCCGGATGATCGCATCGAACAGCGCGTTGACCGATTGCAGCTGGTCCGGCGCCGCGGCAATCCGCGGAAGACTGGCGCGCAACGCCGGCTCGAACAACGAGTTGACGATCATCATGAGCATGAGCGGCACCGCCAGCATCCACAGACTCATGATGCCGAGCCCCCAAGCAAGCACCGGAATCAAGGCAAGCCCGGCCCGAGCCAGGTCGGCGCCGATCATCGTGCGACGGTGGTCCCAGCGCTCCGCCCATATCCCCCCCAGCAAAGCACCTGCCAACGCGGCAGCACCGCGTAAAGCACTGAGCCAGCTTGCATCGGTTCCGGCGATCTGCACCGCCATCCAGGCGATGGCAATCGCGAAGAGTTCGTCACCGATCGAAGAGAGCGCCAACCCTCCCCACAGCAAGGCTACGGGCCGCTGAAGCAACGGACTGAACAATTTCATATCGTCAACTCCGCACAGTCACTCAACAGGTCTGAAAAAAGCCTGTCGTCTCGTTACTCGTTGGATGGAAACGACTGGCCCGTCGAACAGTCAGCAGGCGGTGGCTAGTGCCGGACCCCCACTCGACGAAAAAATCGGTTTTCTCGACATCGCGAATGCTACGAACAAACATATTCAGTTCCTTGTGAATAGTTGGACTGACCGCTTCATAAGTGCGAGGCAAACACAGCGGCCGCGTCGGTAAACGTTAAACAGGTAACGCAGAGGCGGGCTTGCGCACGGCAAAATATTCGGCAGTTCGCTTGAGGCACCCACTTCCGGGGTAGCGCTGTCTTTCGTGAGTCAAATGAAAAACCAGCCCCCTAATCAAGGACAAAATCAAAATCAGATAACAGGATGCTTTCCTACAGGAAATGCAGGAAGTCTTGTCGAAGGATGTGCCTGTGGCACGCATGCCATTACGGCGGACCGGTCATTCCCTGACCCGGTTGTTGCTCCCTGAAGAACCCTGATCCTAAGTGTAAGAATTTATGAGTGTCAACGGGCTTTTTCCGACTTTTTTCAACGCAGACGACGGCACATTCGAGATCCGCACGCTTAGGTCGACTCGCCGAGCTAGCGCGTTCCTTGGCGTAGAAGGCCGTATGCCTCTCGCTCTGTGATCCAACGCGGTTCGCGTCGATAGAGGTTTTTCTAGGGCTCAAACCCAGGTAACTGCCCCACCCGCTCGGCTAGATATTGCATCAGTAATCGCGTACGCAGTGGGCGGTAGCGGCGCTCGGGATAAATCAGAAAAGCGTCGTTTGGCGGGCCATTCCACTCGGGCAGAACACGTACCAACTGCCCGCTTTCAAGCAGGTCGCTGACAAGCCAGGCCGGGGTGATGCAGAGCCCGGCGCCCTGCAGAAGACCGTCGCGAATGGCCAATGAGCTGTTGGTTCGATAGCGCCCCTGAATCGTGACGCTTACCTGCTCACCCAGAGGGCCATTGAGTTCCAGACGATCGCCTGCGGTCAACCACGCAAACCGCAGGAAATTGTGGTCATTCAGGTCTGCCGGGCTTTTCAAGGGGGAATGCTGACGCAGGTATTCAGGGGCTGCCACCAGATACCGCGGTGAGGTCGCTATGCGTCGGGCGACGGCGTTCGGTGGCAAGCTGCCGCCCAGGCGCAGGGCCAGGTCGACATTTTCCTCAGTGAGGTCGACGAAACGATCATTGAGGATCAGCTCCACGTCAATGGCCGGGTACTGCTCCATGAACGACAACAGCAACGCATTCAAACGCAACACCCCAAGGCTGACCGGAACGTTGATGCGTAGTAAACCCTCGGGGCGTTCAGTCAGACCGCGCACCTCCGCAACAGCTTCGCTGTACTCCTCCAGCACGCCTTTGGCACGCTCGTAGAAACGCTTTCCCGGTTCGGTAGGTGTCAGCCCGGTCGTGCCCCGAATCAGCAGGCGGGCTCCCAATTGTTTTTCCAGAGCGGCGATCAGCTTGCTGACCGTGGGCTGGGTGCTGCCCGACTCACGGGCGGCAGATGACAGGCTTCCTAGCTCGACGGCGCGGACGAAACACTGCATCGCTTTAAGATTGTCCATCGGTATTCGATTCAGGAATGGGCTGTATGGGATTTTCCCTTCTATCACACTCATTTTGAATAGACCAATCTGGCCTTCCTGAACCATTACCGCCCAAGGAGAAACCTGGATGACTGCCCTTCGCTCGAGAATACCCTTGTCTCTCGCATTGACTGCCCTGCTTGCCGCAGGCCCTGTCATGGCAACGGAAAACTGGGTCACCACCTGGATGGCCAGCCCTCAACCCACCTGGGGCAATGAGTTGCCGCTGCCCACGCGAATTCCTCAAGCACTGACCGATAGCACGATCCACCAGAAAGTGCGCATCAGCAGCGGCGGTAGCCGTATACGCGTGGTGGTCTCTAACGAATACGGCCGGCAACCGCTGGTCATCGGTGCCGCCCGTGTCGCCTTCATAGAGGGTATCGATCACATTCGCGCGGGCTCCGGGCACAGTGTGACGTTCAGCAATCAGGAGCAGGTCAGCATCGCTGCGGGCGAAACGCGGATCAGTGACCCGATAGACCTGGCAGTGCCAGCACTCAGCGAGCTTGCGATCTCTCTTTATCTGCCGCAGCACACGCCGTTGACGACCTTCCACTGGGATGGCAAACAAACGGCATTTATCACGCCAGGAAAGCACGTCGACGCCCAGCGGCTGGAAGGTCGCGAGCAGGTGGAGGCGCGGCTGTTTCTCAGTGACATTCTGGTGGACGCACCGCTCGACACCCGTGCACTCGTGGTGCTCGGCGACTCCATTACCGATGGCAATGGCTCGACCCTGGACAGCAATCGACGCTGGCCGGACTTCCTCGCGCAGCGCTTGATCACACAGAAGCTCGCCGTACTCAACGCCGGCATCTCCGGGGCTCGCCTGCTCGAGGATGGCATGGGGGTCAGCGCGCTGGCACGTTTCGAGCGGGATGTGCTGGCCAAACCCGGGGTAAAAACGGTGATTCTGATGCTTGGCATCAATGACATCAGTTGGCCGGGCAGTTCCTTCGAACCAGACAGGCTCGTGCCGCCCAAGGAAAAACTGATTGCTGGCTATCGTCAACTGATCGATCAAGCGCGCCTGAACAACATTCGCATCATTGGAACAACGCTGATGCCCTTCGAAGGCGCGCTGGATGGAACGATCGTGAAGAATTATCACAGCGCGGAAAAAGAACAACTGCGCCAGGCAGTCAACCACTGGATACGAACCAGTCACGCCTTCGACGCAGTGATCGACTTCGATCTGTTGACCCGCGATCCTGAACACCCCACTCGCCTGCTGCCGCTGATTGATTCGGGAGACCACCTGCATCCCGGCGATGCTGGCAACAAGGCGATGGCGGAGAGTGTCGATCTGGAAAATGCTTTTCTAGTACCTCAGCCCAACCAGTGAAAGGTTGATATGGGTCTTAAATAGCCCTGAGCTCGAGAAGTAATTCAGGGGCTTGGCGGATTACGACGAAGCCCTCGCAACTGGAGGCGCTGCGCTCGCTCCTGAACTTCCAGCTGGATCTGTTGCGAAGTCCGAGTTTCAAACGCGTGATTTACGCGCCAAAGCCGGTACGGACAATGAAAAAAAGGGGACGGATTTATTTCTCTACGCAGGTGCGAAAAATAAATCCGTCCCTTTTTTCCAGTCCCTTTTTTCCAAGGTTCGGTCCACTCGTTTGGTCGTAATCGATAGTCGCCAACGACTGACCTAATCAATGCTAAGAGGGGGATTTGATCTGGCAAGGGAGAAAGCTGGGATCGACAAAGCCGACTTCCAAATGTGCGATTTGCGGGCAAAAGCAGCTACTGATAAGGAAGAGTCGACTGGCAACATTCGAGAGGCGATGGACCAACTAGGCCACACCACCGTTGTGATGACCGAGCACTACATCCGCAATCGGAAAGGTAAGAAAGTCACGTCGACAAAATAGGAATTGCGGCAAGATTCAAAAATTGCGGCAATAAAAAACTAAGGGCCTGCATGAGGTATCTCACGCAAGCCCTTGATATTCATGGTGCCCGAAGCCGGAATCGAACCGGCACGCCCTTACGAGCGGGGGATTTTAAGTCCCATGCGTCTACCAGTTTCGCCATTCGGGCGGTAGCGCGGTGAAACGTCCAGGTTCTGTCAAATAACGATCTGGCAGTTCTGACGCTTGTGCAGCAGAGGTGGAAATATATACATCCCGCCCCGGTGAAGCAAGTTCGCAAATACCCTTTTCAAGACTAAATCTTGCAGGCTAGTGCAAATAAAAAAGCTCCGTAAATCATAGATCTACGGAGCTCGTTTATTAGTGGAGGCCGAGGTCGGAATCGAACCGGCGTAGGCGGATTTGCAATCCGCTGCATAACCATTTTGCTACTCGGCCTCAAAACATTTGGTGTCTAGTAGCACAACATCAAATGCGTACAAACTTGGAGCGGGAAACGAGACTCGAACTCGCGACCCCGACCTTGGCAAGGTCGTGCTCTACCAACTGAGCTATTCCCGCGTCTTGGTGTGGCGCATTCTATAGAATCCAGAAGCCCCGTCAACCCTTTGATTCAAAAAAGTTTTATTTCTTTTCAACGTCGGTCTTCAGATGTGGCCAGGCAGCCCGCAAGTACTGGACCATCGACCACAAAGTCAGGCCAGCCGACACCATCAGCAGCGTATAACCCAGCAAGACCCAGAAACTGAATTCCTTGGAATTGGCCAGCAGGATCACCAGCGCCAGCATTTGCGCGGCGGTTTTCCATTTGCCCAGGTTCGATACGGCGACGTGGGCACGAGCACCCAGTTCGGCCATCCATTCGCGCAGCGCCGAGACGACAATCTCGCGACCGATGATCACGGCAGCAGGCAGCGTGAGCCACAGGTTTCCGTGTTCCTGCACCAACAGCACCAGTGCAACCGCAACCATCAGCTTGTCGGCAACCGGATCGAGGAATGCCCCGAACGGTGTGCTTTGTTCCAGGCGGCGGGCCAGGTACCCGTCCAGCCAGTCGGTGGCGGCAGCGAATGCGAAGACCGAGGCGGAGGCCAGGTAGCTCCACTGGTAAGGCRGGTAGAACAGCAAAATGAAGATCGGTATGAGCAGAACGCGTAGAACGGTAATCAGATTAGGGATATTCATCGGCACAACTGGCTACGAGGTGAGGGGGCATTCTACTCGCTGTGCAGATTTGCATAAATCAACTCTGCGAGCTTTTTACTGATCCCGGGGGCTTTGGCAATTTCTTCGATGCTTGCACGAGACAGCTCCTGCAATCCACCAAAATGTTTCAACAAATCCCGCCGGCGTGTTGGTCCGACGCCGGCGACGCCTTCCAGTGTAGACGTCCGACGGGTTTTTCCACGCCGGGCGCGGTGCCCGGTGATGGCAAATCGGTGGGCTTCGTCGCGAATCTGCTGGATCAGGTGCAACGCAGGAGAATCGCCGCGCAAGGTGAACTCATGTGCAGCGTCGTTCAGGTACAGGGTTTCGAAACCGGCCTTGCGTGTTGCGCCTTTTGCGACGCCCAGCAGAATCAAATCAGGCACGGCCAATTCATCGAGCACGTCGCGGGCCATGGACAACTGGCCTTTACCGCCATCCACCAACAGGATATCCGGCAGTTTGCCCTCCCCGTCCTTCAGCTTGCTGAAGCGTCGGGTCAACGCCTGATGCATCGCCGCGTAGTCATCGCCGGCCGTAACGCCCTCGATGTTATACCGGCGGTAATCGGATTTGATCGGGCCTTCGGGGCCGAAGACCACGCAGGACGCCACCGTCGCCTCGCCACTGGAATGACTGATGTCGTAGCATTCCAGTCGTTGTGGAGGCTCATCGAGCTTCAGCACTTGCGCCAGCGCATCGAAGCGTTCCGTAATGTGCTGACGATTCGCCAGGCGCGCACTCAGTGCCTGCTCGGCATTGGTCACCGCCAATTGTTGCCAGCGCGCCCGCGTACCACGCACACGATGGCTGATGGTCAGTTCACGACCGCGCAACTCGTCGATGGCCGCGATCAGAGTGGGAAAGTCATCGTGGACCACGTTGACGATCAGTTCACTTGGCAAGTCGCGCTCAGGACTGCTGATGAAGTACTGGCCGAGAAACGCGGCCATGACTTCGCTGACGTCTTCTTCAATACCAACCTGGGGGAAGAAGTTCTTGCTTCCCAGTACCCGCCCGCCCCGCACGCTGATCAAGTGAACACAGGCACCGCCCGGGTTGACGAAGGCGGCAATCACATCGACGTCCCCGGTCCCGCCTTCCATGCTCTGCTGATCCTGAACCCGGCGCAGTAACGCAATCTGGTCCCGCAACTCGGCTGCTCGTTCGAACTCGAGATTGATCGCCGCCTCTTCCATCCCGGCGGACAACTCGTCTGTCAGAGCATTGCTGCGCCCCTCAAGAAACATCACCGAGTGGCGCACATCTTCGGCGTACACCTGGGGCTCCACCAGCCCGACGCAGGGCGCCTTGCAGCGCTTGATCTGGTATTGCAGGCAAGGACGGGTGCGGTTCTTGTAAAAACTGTCTTCACATTGCCGAACGAAAAACGTCTTTTGCAGCAGGCTCAGGCTTTCGCGAATCGCGCCAGCACTCGGGTAAGGACCGAAATATTTACCCTTGGCCTTTTTCGCGCCGCGATGAATGCTCAGTCGCGGAAACTCTCCATCGGAGAGAAAGACATAGGGGTAGGATTTATCGTCGCGCAGCAGGATGTTGTAGGGCGGGCGCCATTCCTTGATCAGCGTCTGCTCAAGCAGCAAGGCTTCGGTTTCGTTGGCCGTGATCGTCGTTTCGATCTGGGCGATACGCGCTACCAGTGCGGCGGTCTTGGGGGCGAGCCCGGTCTTGCGAAAGTAGCTCGACAGGCGATTCTTGAGGTTCTTTGCCTTGCCGACGTAGAGCAACCGCGCTTCGCTGTCGAACATGCGGTACACGCCGGGGCGCCCGCTAACGGTCGACAGAAAGGCGCTCGGATCAAAGGTGTCGTTCATTTTCAGAGGCTGGCGTCGACCATACCGTGACGAACCGCCAACAGCGTCAATTCGACATCACTGCTGATCGAAAGCTTTTCGAAGATGCGGTAACGGTAGGTGTTCACGGTTTTCGGGGACAGGCACAACTTATCGGAAATAATCTGTACTTTCTGGCAGCCGACGATCATCAGCGCGATCTGGATTTCCCGCTCCGACAAGGCATCGAAAGGCGAATCGTTGGTGGGCTGGAAGGACTTGATCGCCAGCTGCTGGGCAATTTGCGGGCTGATGTAGCGTTGTCCGGCGAATACCAGGCGGATGGCCTGGACCATTTCCGGCAAACCTGCCCCTTTGGTCAGGTACCCTGCCGCCCCTGCCTGCAACAGCCGCGTAGGAAACGGGTCCTCTTCACAGACTGTCACCGCGACGACTTTGATATCCGGATGACTGCGCAATAATTTGCGAGTGGCTTCAAGACCGCCGATACCCGGCATCTTGACGTCCATCAGCACCACATCGGGTTTCAGCTCACGCGCCTTGAGCAGGGATTCCTCTCCCGACTCGGCCTGGCCGACTACTTGCAGGCCATCGATGTCAGCCAGCATTCGTGTAATGCCTGTACGAACGAGATCATGGTCATCGACAACTAGCACCCTAATCAAGCAGACACCTCGCGATATGGTCTTATTGGATTACCAGACACCTTAGCAAAAAAGCATCTGGCAGACCTAGCGGAAAGCGTCAGATTAAAAGTTTCAATTCATCTTGAAAGGGCTGTTGCAGGCGTGTTGCAGCAATCCCGATCGGAAATACCCAGCTGCATCCTCAAGAAACATTCGTCCTTGCCCACCACCCTTAATCCCTTGCGCTCGTACAACGCTTGCGCCGAGTTGTTTTCGAAAACCGTCAGGCGCAACGCCGGACGCCGCTCCTGGCACGCCAGAGCCAGCACCTGATCGATCGCCCAGGCTCCAGTGCCCTGCCCACGAAACGCTTCGACAATATGCAATTCGCGGATGTACAAGGCTCTGGCATCACGACTCAGACTGACATAACCCACGACATTTTCGCCGCATACGATCAACCGGTTGTCGCGCCCTGCCCAGGCCACATCAAACGCCTCGTCCTGCCACAGCAGATCATGCTCAATGTAGTAGCGCAGCATGCCTCTACAGGTCAGTTCGCGGGCGAAACTCAGGTCATCCAGTGTTGCCGGACGCCATTGGCATTCCATCATTCCAACCCCACTGCGAGGGACAGTACCGTCATGGTGCGTCCTTGTGACGATGTGTTTTTTTTTGAGGCGCTGAGTGTGTCACAACCTTCGGGGCACTCAAGCGATAGAAAGCGTGGTCGTTGGCCAATAGCATTTTCTGATTGAATCTGCGTACCGGCCTCTAGTAAGCTCGACCCATCCATCGGAGACAGACCATGTTCAGCACCCTCTTACAGCTTCGTACCGCCAGCGCCCCGCGCTCGGTTGCGGCTGCCCGGGTGAACGTCGGTTGTGCTCCGGTCAGCTTTTATTTTGGGTATTGGTTTAGCCACTGGCGCGCCTGATACCCACACGGCGCCCACTTTAAACGGGTCGCCACCAGAGAATTCTCAACCCCCGGTCGGCCTCCCGACCGGGGGTTTTGTTTTTTCAGTCCCAACACTTTTAGCGACACACCAGACATTTAGGGGATTCAGCACATGAACTACGCCACTTATTACCGTCACGACAGTTTTACCGCCTGGCGATTTACCACCCTCCGCTCGGGACAGCCTGCCGCCTCCGATCGGTCACCCACAGGTGGCAAGCACACACACGCAGCCAATTCGGCCAATTGTCGAACACCCCAGTAGGGCCGAGCGCGCGGGCACGAACCCGCCACCTGCCCAGGAAGCCTTGAATATGAATTCGTCCGTCTGCGCACTGCCGCTGTCCACCATGAGCCCTGCCAATGAAGCGCTGACCCTGCGTCTGCCCAGTTCATTGCAACTCAAACAGCAATTACCCCTCAGCAACGTCCTGACCCAGCAAGTTGCCGCCCACCGTCAGGCGGTTCGCGCGATCCTCAACGGTGAAGATTCCCGTCTGCTGGTCATCGTCGGCCCCTGCTCGATACACGATCCGAAATCAGCCCTCGAATACGCCGACAACCTTGCCCGCCTCGCCTCCGAAGTCAGCGATCAAATGTTGCTGGTGATGCGTGCCTACGTCGAAAAACCCCGTACCACGGTTGGCTGGAAAGGCCTGGCCTACGACCCGCACCTCGATGGCAGCGATGACATGGCCGGTGGCCTGACGCTGTCACGTGAGTTGATGCGCGAGATGCTCCGCCTGGGCTTGCCCGTGGCCACCGAACTGCTGCAACCGATGGCCGCCGGTTACTTCGACGACCTGCTGAGTTGGGTGGCAATTGGTGCACGCACGACGGAGTCGCAGATCCATCGGGAAATGGCCAGCGGCCTGGGCATGCCTGTAGGGTTCAAGAACGGGACTGACGGTGGTGTCGGTGTCGCCAGCGACGCCATGCGCTCCGCGGCTCACCCCCATCGCCATTTCGGTGTCGATAGCCAAGGACATCCGGCGATCATTCAAACACCGGGCAATGCGGACACTCACCTGGTATTGCGCGGCGGCCATCGCGGGCCGAACTACGACGGCGCCAGCGTTGCCCAGGTGAACAGCGACCTGACCAGGCTCAAGATTCCGGCTCGTATCATGGTCGATTGCAGTCACGCCAACAGCGGCAAAAACCCGTTGAACCAGCCAGCCGTGTTCAAGGATGTACTTGAACAACGCCTGCAAGGTGATCGTTCGCTGATCGGCATGATGATCGAGAGCCATTTGTTCGAGGGCTGCCAGCCGTTGAGTTCGTCATTGCAATACGGTGTGTCAGTGACCGATGGCTGTCTCGGCTGGACCGGGACAGAACGACTGTTGCTTGATGCGGCAGATCGGCTGCGGGCATCAAACAACGCCCGATAATTGGCATCATCCTTTCGCCCTCCGGCCTTCATGGGAAGACTGGAGGGCAAATGGCAATCAAAACCCCATCAGGGACTGCACTTGAACCCGTGTCACTGCGGATTGCTGGCGGGTGCCGTCAAGGTACTCGACTGAATAGGAAACACGGATCGCGCAATCTCGATGCTCCCTCCAGAACCGGTAGGGAACGATGAACACCAACGGCTCGCCCGCAGTGTCTCTGGTTATTTTGCGCTCGTTACAGTGATTGAATTTCTCCCCGTCGCATCTCAGGTAAATCAGTTCACCTTTATCA